>JAHZKQ010000132.1 GCA_022600315.1 Gammaproteobacteria bacterium | reverse complement strand
CCACGAATCCCAGCAACCCGAGTTATTAAGAGCACATAGAAAGTTTCGCTTGGGAAAGACTGGCTGTTAGTTTTAATGTGGCTTTAAGAATTTTCTAGAATGCTGTTCTTGACTTAATAGCCGTGCTAATTACAATAAAGAATCATTTTTTTGATCTCAATATAGGATAAAGTTATGCGTAATTATGATTATGAAAAACTAGGGCAGTGCGTTACAAAAACGCTTAATAAGCAAGAATTTTATGGTAAATTTACCATTTCAGAAAATCCCAAAGATCCAGAAGAACTGTTAATGTCAGCCCCAGGAAGAATATCCGGCTGGGTGCTTATTGGATATTTTCAGGATGAATTTCAAGAATTTTGCCCAGTGAGTTTCTGTACAGATGTTGCTGATGGGTTAAGAGAGTATTATGTTCATAAAAGTGCTATAGATAAATTTCTTCAATGGTCTGGTTATAATTTATCGCATGGCGAAGTGGAATCAAAAGACGATGATTATAATCACGCTAATCAACAAATATTTTCACAAATTTTCCGTGCAAATAACGGCAAACTTGTAATTGGCCAGAATCCAAATTTAACGGATAAAACTTTAAAATGGTTTTTGCAGCAACCACAAGTTAAGCGCGTGCAGCCTGAGGGTGAAATAACTAAATTATTTTTCAATAATCTTGATGCTGCAAAAAGGTTTGTAGCTGGCCTGCAAGCTATTGGCATTGTTAGCGCAACTCGAGCAGGGCAGTCAAAGTCGGTTCAAGAAAATAATCTAGTGATTCTGACTGAGCGTGATATCACTATTTTAGGAAAACATTTTACTGTTGGGATTGAAAATTTTAATATAGTCTACAAGGCCTGTTATCGTTCTAAGCATAAAGGGGCTAGCTTCTTTTCATCTAAACCTGCTTTGCCTGAAAACTTTTTTGAAGTAGTGCAACTGTCAAATTCTAAAGATAGGCCAGGCATTGCGGCAGCATTTGCTCTGATGAACCAGTTAGGCGGTAACAATCAGTCTGGGCAGTTTAATCAATTTGCCGCATTTATCGAAGAATACAACAGCGGGATTCATACCAGAAATTTAGATTTCAGAACACATAATACTCTGGAAAAAGTTGCCGACTATGCTAAGCAAAATCCGAGCGGTAGAACAGCCAAAATTTTAAGAGATTTGGGCATTATTGCAGAAGCTGAGCTTGTGGAGCAAACTTATCCCCAATATTCGGGAGTATGATGGTCAAATGCCTTAAGGTATTTTATTTGCGGCCTTAAGGTATCTCGGGTAGACTGACCCTTGCCAATCAAGGATGAGGGTTATGTCTGCTGCTACCGAAACTATTATGCACCGTTTTAAATTTGCCGCTTGGCGTTATTTGCCATGGTTGACGTTTGCGGTGGCCGGGTGTTTTTATTTCTACGAATATACCTTGCGCATTGCGCCGAGCTTAATGTATTCGCAAATTGCTGGTGCCTACCACTTAAATGCTCGCAGTTTTGGCAGTCTTGCGGCTAGCTATTATTATATCTACATTCCAATGCAAGTTTTGGTCGGACTATTGCTGGATCGTTATGGGCCGCGACGTTTATTAACTATGGCAGTTTTTTGTTGCAGTATTGGCAGTTATTTTTTTGCTAACAGTGATTCGATTTATATTTTAGGATTGGGGCGTATTTTAATGGGATTGGGTTCGGCTTTTGCTTTTGTGGGGGTTTTGAAGTTTGCTAGTATTTGGTTGCCGCGACGTTTTTTTGGCATGATTACTGGTATTGCCATGGCAATTGGGATGTTAGGAGGTATTTTTGGAGACTTTGCTTTAACGCATATGGTAATGGTCTTTGGTTGGGAGTTGACGTGTAGCATAGTCGCTTGTGTGGGTTTATTGTTAACCATAGTTATTTTCATATTAATGCGTGATCGGCCGACTTCATCATCGAATGCAAAATCACCGCCAAGTTTATTGGCTTTATTTTCCGGTTTATGGCTTTTAATGCAAAAGCGTCAAATTTGGCTTAATGCTGCGATTGGTTGCTTACTATATTTGCCAGTTTCAGGCTTTGCTGAATCTTGGCAAGTGCCATTTCTCGAACAAGCTTTTCATTACAGTCAAGCACAAGCGGCCATGTCAGCCTCGATTGTATTTTTAGGCTGGGCAATTGGTGGGCCAGTCATGGGTTTTTTATCCGATGTGACTCAACAGCGACGATTATCCTTAAGTATTGGTGCGGCGATGGCAACAATATTATTAGCTTACGTTTTGTATGTGCCAGATTTGCGTGCTAGTACAGCATTAGTGTTATTGTTTTTTTATGGCATGTTTGCCAGCGTGCAAGTGCTAGTGTTTCCAATTAGTTATGAACTAAGCGAGAGAAAATTAGCTGCCACCGCAATGGGGTTTACCAATATGATTGTGATGTTAGCGGGCTTTTCAGTATATGCGGTGGGTTTTATTTTAAATAGTTTATGGCGTGGGGTTTATGTGCATAATGTGCCAGTTTTTTCACTAAGCCATTTCCAGTTGGCATTTTTATTGTTGCCAGTGGGCTCGTTGACGGCAGTATTTTTAACCTTCTTTTTGGAAGAAACGGGTTATAAATTTTCTTTATTTAGTCAGTCTAAGACTTCAGCAGCTCAATACTAAGCGCGTGAATATCGGTTTGCATTAATTGGTCTAAGGCTTGATAAATTAAACGATGTGATTCAATTAAGCTTTTATCATTAAAAATTTTAGCGGCAATGATTAGCTTAAAATGCCCGCGGCCTTCTCTAGCGCCAGCATGGCCGACGTGCTTATGACTTTCATCAATAATTTCTAGTTGGTTGGGCGAAAAGGCGACTTCAAGTTTTTGACGCATGGCTTTGATGCGTTGTTGGTTTAGTGACATAAGATTTATTCTTTGGATGATTCGGGTGGTGTTATGTGTCTTGACATATACCAAGTTTGCAAAACAATAAATACCACGGTAAGACCTAAGGTGCCAAATAATTTAAAATTGACCCAGCTATTGGTATTGTAATGGTAAACCACATAAATATTTAAGAAGCCTAGAAATAAAAAGAATAATGCCCAGCTTAAATTAACCCGTTTCCAGACTTTATTGGGCAGTGTAATTTTTTCGGCCAGCAAACGTTTAGTGATTGGTTGCTTGCCAAAATATTGCGAAGCGAGTAAGAAACCGCAAAAGATCCAGTAAATAATACTTGGCTTCCATTTGATAAAGATTGCGTCGTGGAAGATTAAGGTTGATCCGCCCAGTACTAAGACAAAAGCCAAGGTGATGAGATGCAGTTTTTCAAATCGGCGTTGTCGCAGCCAGTAAAAACCCACCTGCAAAAATGAGGCAACCATGGTAGCAGCGGTCGCAATATACACCCCAAATAGCTTATAAGCGATAAAAAAACAGATGATGGGGAAAAAATCGTAGAGGAATTTCATGCTGTGCCCTTTCAGTGACTGATCTTGCCATGATATCGTATAAGTACTTAAAAAGCAGCAATGGCTATGACACAACTATTACAGATTCATCCAGAAGACCCGCAGCCGCGGTTAATTGCCCAGGTGGTGGCGGTATTAAATGCGGGTGGCGTGATCGCTTATCCCACCGATGGCGCTTATGCATTGGGTTGTTGTTTAGGCGATAAGCCGGGCGGTCAGCGTATTCAGCGAATTCGCGCCTTAAGCAAGACCCATAATTTCACTTTAATTTGTCGTAATCTTGCCGAGCTTTCAAGTTACGCTAAAATTGATAACCCCACTTTTCGGATGTTAAAAGCCCATACCCCAGGACCTTACACTTTTGTATTAAATGCCACCAAAGAAGTGCCGCGGCGCTTACAAAATTCTAAGCGCAAAACCATTGGGCTAAGGGTGCCAGATCACCCAGTGGTGGCGGCCATTTTGGCAGAGCTTGGTATGGCGCTGATGAGTGTGACCTTAATCATGCCAGGTGATGATTTCCCATTGGTGGCAGCGGAAGATATTTTTGATCGTTTGCAAGGGCAGGTTGAGATTGTGATTGATTCGGGTCGGTGTGGTGTTGAGCCGACCAGTGTGATTGATTTAACCTGTGGTGTGCCCGATATATTAAGGGTCGGCAAGGGTGATGTCAGTGATTTTATCAGGTAGAATGGTAGAAATTGTTTAATTGGGTTGATTGATGGAAACAGTGGCGGCGGTTGAGGCAGAATCCGTTATCGTGCGTGGCGAGGCGGTAACCGAATTGCCCCTAGACCTTTATATTCCCCCGGATGCCTTGCGGGTATTTCTGGAGACCTTCCAAGGTCCGCTGGATCTATTGCTATATCTTATTCGCAAAAACAATATCGATATTTTAGATATCCCCATTACCCAAATTACCCAACAGTACATCGAGTATGTCGAAGTGATGCAGGACATGCAGTTGGAATTGGCGGCCGAATATTTAGTGATGGCAGCGACACTGGCGGAAATCAAATCTCGTATGTTGTTGCCGCGCCCAACGGTTGAAGAAGAGGAAGGCTTGGATCCAAGGGCAGAACTGGTCCGACGTTTGCAAGAGTACGAACGCTTTAAAAAAGTCGCCGAAGATATTGGCGAATTAAATCGTCTTGAACGCGATACCTATGTGGCATTGGCTGCCGCGCCCGAGTTTGAAACTGAAGTGCCGCATCCTGATGTTAGCATGGATGATTTATTACAAACCTTGGGCGAAGTATTGCGCCGTGCTGAGCTTTATTCTGAGCACCAAATTACCCGCGAAGTTTTATCGATTCGTGAACGTATGAGCAAGCTATTAGTCACAGTCAAAGGCGATGCGTTTGTAAAGTTTTCCGATTTATTTACCGTCGAGGAAGGCCGCATGGGTGTGGTGGTGACGTTTATTGCCATCTTAGAACTTATTCGACAATCGATTTTAGAGTTGGTGCAAGCCGAAGCCTTTGCGCCGATTTATGTTAAATCCAACCAGCAAGACGAGAGCCATGAGCAAACGATTTGATGACCTTGATAAAATTCTAGAGGCGGCGATTTTTGCAGCCGGCGAACCGGTAGCCTTGACCCGTTTGGCGCAACTATTTCCTGAAAGTGCGCGCCCTAGCAATAAAGAAATTCGTGACACCCTAAAGAAGTTATCTGAGACCATGGAAACGCGTGGTGTAGAATTGGTGGAAGTGGCTAGCGGTTATCGCTTTCAGGCCAAGACTGAATACGCACCGTGGTTAAAACAACTATGGGAAAAAAAACCACCACGTTATTCGCGGGCTTTATTAGAAACTTTAGCATTAATTGTCTATCGTCAACCCATTACGCGTGCTGAAATTGAAGATGTGCGCGGCGTGGCAGTAAGCTCTAATATTATTAAAACGTTGTTGGATAGGCAATGGGTTAAAATTGTGGGTCATAAAGAAGTGCCGGGCCGGCCTGCATTATTTGCCAGCACCAAACAATTTTTAGATTATTTTAATTTGAAAAGTTTAAGCGAGCTGCCAACTTTGCCTGAACCGGCTGATCTTGATGCTTTGGAAGAACAATTAAGCACTCAATTAAATTTACCCGTTGCTTCGGCAGAAACCGAAACGGATGAATCCAATATAGAGGCGGCACTAAATGCAGCAGAACTGGTGCTGGAAGCTGAAGCGCCCGCTGATAATGTGGTGGATATTACCCGTGTGGTAGAATCACGCCAACATGAAGCGTCAACACCTGAAACGCCACTTGAGGGCGAAACCAACTCTAGCGAATAATTTCATGACCGAAAAACTTCAAAAAGTACTGGCCCGTTTAGGCCTAGGCTCCAGGCGTGAGCTGGAAACTTGGATCGTAGATGGGCGGGTTAAAGTCAACGGCCGGGTCGCAAAGCTGGGTGCGCGCGTGGATGATTCAGCAGTTATTAGCGTGGATAATAAAACCATTGGTCAAATACCGCAAAGCGAAAAAGTTCTAATCTATAACAAACCCATGGGTGAGATTTGCACTCGGCATGATGCAGAGGGTCGGCCAACGGTTTTCGATAGGTTACCTAAGTTAACTGGGCAGCGCTGGGTGAATGTCGGACGATTAGATATTAATACCACGGGCTTATTATTGTTTACTACCGATGGTGAATTAGCGCATCGCTTAATGCATCCATCGAGTCGTATCCAGAAAGAATATGCGGTGCGGGTGCGCGGTGATGTAGATTCGGCGACCTTAAAACGTTTAACTCATGGAGTTAAACTGGAAGATGGTCCGGCGCGATTTGAAGAAATTGTGAAAGGTCGCGGACGTGGTGCTAATCAATGGTTTTATGTGGTATTAATTGCTGGTCGTAATCGCTTAGTGCGCCGACTTTGGGAATCACAAGATTTAAGCGTTAGTCGATTAAAGCGAGTCCGATTTGGTTCTAGCATATTGGATTCGAGTCTTTCTGAAGGTCGGTATCGAGAACTAAATCAAGGCGAAATTAATCAGCTTAAAAATCTGCTGCAGTAATTTTTTTATTTGTCATTGGTTTTGCAAAATGATTATTAATTTTCTCGAATTATACTAAAAGCGTTTTAAAATTAGGTGCTTGCTTCCAGCACCGTTATACCGCGGCTTGACAGCGGTATCCAGAAAAGTCTACCCAAGAATATTATTATCCAAATCGGTCTAATTCTATCAAATTAATCCTAGATAATGCCAGGTATCATTACTCGAAAGAGGTTAGAGCTTATGTGGAAAAATCGAGAATAGATCCCGTTTTTCTTCCGAGTTATTTGCCAAACTTAAACCTTCATTAATTTTTTTGGGAATTTAAACCGTTATTGTGATGAAATTGCTGCTTTTATGAATGCAGATATTCACCTGGCATAATCAAGTTGCAACAAGTTTAGCGTTACGGTAAGCACCCCTGGATACCGCGGTCAAGCCGCGGTATGACGGTGCTACAGGTGAAGACCTAATTTTAAATCGTTTTGAGTATATAAAAACTTCGTGACTATCAATTCCAGACCCGTTGAAGTTTATCTTTGAATCGATTCGTTTCGGCCGTCCGAGCCTCAGACAGCCTGTTATCACCGTAGTTCTGACTCGCTTAGGAAAATGCTAATGGTTATTTTGCTTGTCATTGGGCGACTTGATCGCGGAATCTAGGT
>JAHZKQ010000131.1 GCA_022600315.1 Gammaproteobacteria bacterium | reverse complement strand
GATTCGTAAAAAATCAATCGTGTGCATTTAGCTTAAATTACTCTTATCTTCTTTACTGATCTTCCTGCTCTAATGGCCTTAATGTATCATTTTTTCGCATAAAAAGCCAGAGAGATGAGGTTTTGATGACTTAAATGTACTGTTGGTGGAATAGTTGTTAGGATGTTCGGTCTAAAGGAAGGAGCTACCATGTCAACAATCTTAGGTATTGGGACAGCCGTACCAAATTTTAAAATGCAACAAGACTACCTGGCAAGTTTTATGGCAAAGGCTTTAAAGCTTAACGCAGCGCATGCGGCGAAATTTGAAAAAGTCGGTGTGAATACTGTGATAGAGGAGCGTTATTCAGTGCTTGGTGACTTTTTAGAGGAGGTAGAGCAGGACAAGGTTTTTCTAGGCGCAAATTTTCCAGATAGTCAGCCGAGTTTGCAGCTTAGAAATCAACGCTACCAACAGGAAGCCTTGCCTTTAGCCTATCGTGCGGCTCGATTGGCTTGCCAGAGTTGGGGTGGTGATTATCAAGCGATTACGCATGTGGTGGTGGTGTCTTGTACCGGCATTATGATGCCAGGTTTGGATGCCCACCTTGTCGACCAATTATCATTAAATCCCAAGGTGGAACGCATTGGGGTACATTTTATGGGATGTTTTGGGGCTTTTAAAGGCTTGGCTGTGGCCAGTGCATTATCGCGCGAAAATGCTAAAAATCGTATTTTATTGGTTTGTTTAGAATTATGTTCGCTGCATTTTCAAGATTCTGAGCATCAAGATACTTTGCTGGCGAATTTATTATTTGCCGATGGTTGTGCGGCGGTAATTGTCGGTGATGCTGCTAATACTAATGCTGGTTGTAAGATTATCAAGCGTGAGTCTTATTTATTGCCCGGCAGTCGCGATACGATGAGTTGGGATATTGGTCCCACCGCATTGGAGATGCATATGACCAAAGAAACCCCGGCTAAAATTCGTAGTGCAATTAAACCTTTTGTTGAAAGATTATTGCCAGGTAAATTTGCTGAGGCAGATTTTATTATTCATCCTGGTGGCAAAGCAATTTTGCATGCGGTTGAAATGGCGTGTCAGCTTAAAAAAACTCAGACCCAGCATTCATGGGAGATATTGCGTCGCTATGGCAATATGTCTAGCCCAACGGTTTTATTTATTTTAAAGCGTTTATTGCAAGACCCCGATGGCCAAAAACAATTTGTGATGTTAGGTTTTGGTCCAGGCCTTACGGTTGAAGGCCTGTTATGTCAACGGAATGTTTAGGAGTGATATCATGTGGCAATCTCAACGCAGTAATGAACTTGAATGGATGGATCAGGCTGAAACTATAGTAAGTTTAGCGCAATACCAGGATGCGTTAACTAAATTGGCTAAAGTGGGTCGCTGGTTGGGTGGTGATGCGGTTACCTTTAAAGAACTTGAATACATCAGGCATTCCCCCCAAAAAATTATTGATTTAGGCTGTGGCGGGGGTTATTTCACCTTGCAGCTCGCAAAAAAATATCCACAGGCCGAGGTGCTGGGTTTAGATATTGATTCCAGAGCCATTGCATTTGCTAAAAAGAAGCAGCAAATCCAGGTGAATAATTTAAGTTTCATCTTATGCGAATCTGCTAATCTTGCAGCATATTTAAAAAATTGCGATATTATGACTGCTAGTTTAATGTGCCATCATTTGACTGATGAAGCACTGGTTGAGCTGATTGTTTTAGCTAGAAAAAATGTTCGCCAGGCTATTATATTTAATGATTTGCAGCGTCATTTGCTTGCCTACTTAGGTTATGGGTGTTGTGCGCCGCTGATGTTTTGGAATCGTATGATTACTCATGATGGTTTGATTTCAATAAAACGGGCTTTTCATAGAGCCGATTGGTTGCGAGTTTTTAATCGAGCGGGACTTGATCCGTCTAATTATATGGTTCGTTGGTATTTTCCCTTTCGTTGGGGGGTAAGTATACAATGTCAGTAAATCCTTTTGTGATTATTGGTGGTGGGGCGGCAGGTTTAAGCGCTGCTATTCAGTTGGCGAAACTGGGTCATGCCAGTTTAGTATTAGAAAAAAATGAGTTTAAAACTCCGCGGATGTGTGGTGAATTTTTATCGCCAGAATGTCTTCCTATCTTACAAAGCTGGCAAATAAAACCTGCTTGTCGTATTCGAGAAATTAAATTTCATTATGCCAATGGTGATCAGTTACAAATGGATTTGCCGCTGATGGCCGGTAGTATGATACGCAGCGAACTTGAAACCGCACTATTTGATTATGCCAAAGCACTTGGTGTTGAGTTACGTGCCAAGCAAAATATCACCCAAATTATTCCTCATGTATCGGGCAAGATTGAATTACAAATTGCCGGGCAAGCATCTGTTTTTGCCGAATGCGTTATTGTGAGTGCTGGGCGATATCATCAAACCTCTAGTGAAACCATTTTTTTATATGAAGGTCAGAAGGCACATTTTAGAGGGCAAGATATTCCTGATTGTTTGGAAATGCACATTGCCCCAGGAGCGTATTTTGGGGTTATTCCAGTCGCTAAAGATCTGGTGAATGTGGCGTTATTAATGCGGGCCGGACAAGCTCTACCGGCGAGTTTTACCAAACGGTTAGCTGCCTGGCAACGGGTTGATGAATGGTTGCAGGGTCGCATACCGGAGTTTGGCATCAAGCCAAATTTAAATATTAAAAATGTTTATCAGGTTGGCGATGCGGCGGCTTCAATCCCACCGATTACTGGCGATGGTGTTGGGATGGCGGTGACATCTGGGGTGATGGTGGCCGAAATGGCCGTGCAAAAGCGCTGGAGAAAATATCATCGGCAATGGCATAGGCAATTTTCATCACGGATTATTTGGGGCAAGCGATTACATAAAGTGGCTTTATCAGCGCCATTAACAAAGCTATGCATGAGGGTGGTGCAACGATTTCCCGCGGTTGGGAAGTTTATTTTTTCGCATACGCGAGGGGTCAAGTCTTGAATTAACAGGTTTTGGCTAGAATCTAACCAAAACCTGTTAATTCAAGACTTGACCCCATAAATTTAAGTTTTCCTTAAGGTTGTGGTGGTATTCTT
>JAHZKQ010000130.1 GCA_022600315.1 Gammaproteobacteria bacterium | reverse complement strand
GCTCAGCGGCGCATCACTATTAATTACGCCAAGCGTCAACAAGGCCGTAAATTATATGCTGCGCAAAGCAGTCATTTGCCACTGAAGATTAATATGGCTGGGGTGATTCCACCGATTTTTGCCACTAGTATTTTGCTCTTTCCAAGTATGTTAAGTCGGTTTTTTGGTACCATTCATGGCTTTAGTTGGCTTAATTATGTGGCGCTGCTGCTTTCTCATGGTCAGCCGGTCTATATGTTAGCCTACGCGGCATTGGTTATTTTCTTTAGTTTTTTCTACACGGCATTGGTATCTAACCCCAAAGAAACGGCAGATAATCTCAAACGCTCTGGGGCTTTTATTCCCGGAATTCGGCCAGGCGAACAGACTGCAAAGTACATTGACAAGGTGATGACGAAATTAACACTTGTCGGTTCTATCTATCTTGCGTTAGTATCGCTGCTGCCAGATTTCTTGTTTCGGTTTTGGCATGTTCCGCTGTACTTTGGTGGGACTTCCTTGCTGATTGTAGTGGTCGTGGTGATGGACTTTATGTCTCAGGTGCAGGCGCATCTAATGAGTCATCAGTACGAGTCCTTAATGAAGAAATCGAAGAGTAAAGGCTCTAAAATAGGCCTTATACGTTAACTTGGAGCAAACTGGTGAAAGTAAGAGCGTCAGTAAAGAAAATGTGTCGACATTGCAAAGTTATCAAGCGCAATGGTGTGATTCGCGTGATCTGTAAGGATCTGCGTCACAAGCAGCGTCAAGGATAATTGCAAACGTACAGGTGCGCCTTTATGGCGCGGATATTAAGATTGATGAGAACAGGTCATGAAAGTGGCTACTGTCTTGATTTTCAGCTGCATCGAGGTTATCCTAGGCGGCTTTTACCAAGATCATCGACGAATTAGTTGGAGTATTGAATATGGCTGTCCGTATCGCCGGAGTAAACATTCCTGAGCAGAAGCATGCGCAAATTGCGTTGCGCTCGATTTATGGCGTAGGCCCCACCCGGGCACTACAGATTTGTGAAGCGGCTAAGGTAGATCCAGCGGTTAAGATTGGCACCTTATCTGAGGCTGAGCTAGAAAGTCTGCGTAGCGAAGTGGCTAAATTTGAGGTGGAAGGTGATTTACGGCGTGAAGTATCCATGCATATTAAGCGCAAAATGGATCTAGGCTGCTATCAAGGTATCCGCCATCGTCGAGGTTTGCCGGTTCGCGGTCAGCGCACTAAAACTAATTCACGCACGCGCAAAGGCAAACGCCGTCGCGTTCAATGATATTGAGGAAAGATTAAATCATGACAAGAAAACAACGAGGCAAGCGCAAAATTTCTGAAGGAATTGCCCATATTCGTTCTAGCTTTAACAATATCGTGATGGGAATTAGTGATTCTAAAGGCGATATGCTGTATCAATGTTCGGCGGGTCGAGTGGGCTTTAAAGGTTCGCGTAAGGGTACGCCATATGCGGGGCAGTTGGTTGCCGAAGACGCCGCTAAATACGTAATGGAGAACTTTGATATGCGCCGTATTGCGGTTGAAGTGAGCGGTCCAGGTGCTAGCCGGGATTCTGCGATTCGCGCTTTGCGCAATACAGGCTTAGATGTGATTCGTTTAACTGATAAAACACGGTTACCGCACAATGGTTGTCGTCCGCGCAAGAAGCGTAGAGTTTAAAGAGGTTTAAAGATGGCAAAATACACTGGTCCAAAATGTCGGTTATCGCGTCGTGAACGTACCGATTTACAATTAAAAAGCGGGATTCGCGCGATCGATACGAAATGTAAGATCGATCAACTTCCGGGTGCGCATTGGCAGCGCCGAGGTCGTACCACCGATTACGGTACCCAGCTTAGAATGAAGCAAATGCTAAGACGTTATTACAACGTATTAGAAAAGCAATTTCGTAAATATTACAAGGAAGCTGACCGTCGCAAAGGCTCAACCGGCGACAACTTGTTAATTATTCTTGAAAGCCGTTTAGATAACGTGGTTTATCGGATGGGGTTTGCGGCCACGCGTGCTGAAGCGCGTCAATTGGTCAGTCATAAGTCTATTTTAGTGAATGGTGATATTGTTAATATCGCGTCTTACCAAGTAAAACCGGATGATGTTATCAGCATTCGTAGTAAGGCGAAAAGCCAGTTACGCATTAAAGCGGCGTTGGAACTTGCTCAACAACGCGCGCCAATTTCTTGGATCGAAGCCGATGCCAAAGCTATGCAAGGTACGTTTAAAGCGTTACCGGATGTGGCTGAATTACCGGCTGAATTCAAGGTCAACTTAGTCGTCGACCTCTATTCGAAGTAGAGGTTTAAAAGTATGCTAGATATAAAAACGTTTTTAACGCCAAAGAACATTCAGGTTGAACAAGTCAATCACACTTGTTCCAAGATCACCTTGGAACCTCTAGAGCGTGGTTTTGGTCACACTTTAGGGAATGCCTTGCGGCGCATTTTATTATCCTCAATGCCAGGTGCTGCGGTCATTGAAGCCAACATCGATAACGTACTGCATGAATACAGTAGCGTTGAAGGTTTACGCGAAGATATTATCGACGTGCTATTAAACTTAAAAGGTGTGGCGATCCGTATGCACGGTCGTGAAGAGGTTACCTTAACTTTAAGTAAACAAGGTGAAGGCCCAGTAACAGCCGGTGATATTTTACCAGAGCATGACGTTGAAATTGCTAATCCAGATCACGTGATTGCCCACCTTTCTAAAGATGGCAAAGTCAATATGCAGCTTAAAGTGCGCGTAGGACGCGGTTATCAACCCACTTCAATGCGTGACATTGAGCGTGAGTCGGGTCGTCCAGTGGGCACTCTATATCTAGATGCTTCGTTTAGTCCAGTAAAGCGGGTGACTTATTCGGTGGATAATGCACGGGTTGAGAAGCGTACCGATTTAGACAAGTTAATTATCGAATTAGAAACCGATGGCACGATTGATCCTGAGGAAGCGATTCGTAACTCAGCGACTATTTTGCAGCATCAATTAACTTCATTTGTTGATTTAAAGCATGAAGATATGATTGAGCGCGACGATGCTAAAGATCAAATCGATCCTGTTTTATTACGTCCGGTTGACGATTTAGAATTAACCGTGCGCGCAGCGAATTGCTTAAAAGCCGAAAATATTTATTACATTGGTGATTTGGTGCAACGTAGCGAAAACGATCTATTAAAAACGCCAAACCTGGGCAAAAAATCTTTGCTAGAGATTAAAAGCGTATTGGTTCAGCGCGGTTTGAATTTAGGGATGGGCATAGAAAATTGGCCACCCGCTGATATGCATCAGAACAGCGAAAAATAATTTCAGGTAGGAAGGTATACAATGAATCATCGCAAAAGTGGCAGAAAACTTAATCGTAACAGCGCGCATCGTCAAGCGATGTTCCGTAATATGTCTGCCTCATTAATCAAACATGAAATGATTAAAACTACGGTGGCAAAAGCGAAAGAGCTGCGTCGAGTGCTTGAACCACTGATTACTTTAGCCAAACAAGACAGCGTAGCGAATCGGCGTCTGGCATTTGCTAGATTGCGCGATAAAGTTGCGGTTGGCAAATTATTCACTGACGTCGCTGCACGTCATCAATCACGTCCCGGCGGATACCTTCGCGTTTTAAAATGCGGTTTTCGTGCCGGCGATAGTGCACCTATGGCCATCGTTGAATTAAGTGATCGTGCGGAAGCTGCCGAAGGTTAATTTCGTTTTTTGCCTAAAACGTCGAAGCAATCTAGAATACATTTGACAGTGCACCT
>JAHZKQ010000129.1 GCA_022600315.1 Gammaproteobacteria bacterium | reverse complement strand
TGAAAATTACATTTGCATGTATTGCGGATGGTGGATATGCCCGATTATTGATGGCGTAACTGATTGTGGATTTTCTAATGGCAGCACTCGGCATAAACTCAGGATATTGCTTTTTAATGGTTGGAAGGCTTCACTCCCTAGAACGGAATGTAGTCCTGCTGTAACAATAGTCCATGAGACGTTAATTTTGGATTTAATATGGCTTAAAGCTTGAGTGATAAATATTCCATTATAAAGGCCGCGATGTAGTTCGTCACTATCAAGTAAATTTTCACGGGGATGAGTTATGTGATGATCATTAAGCCAAAAATTAATAATTGCATAATCAGTTATATTCTCTTTAAAAACAGCTTTAAACAGTTTAATATAGTCTGATTTTTCTTTTGGATTGATGGTGTAGCAATGAGGTTTATTTCTCTCAAAACACTTTCCTTCTAGCACAGCTATGATGTTAGCATTAATTGATTTAAGTGTGCCGATTGTTTTTTTGTTTAAAGTAGATTTATCTGCAAAAATAATCCAGCAAATATTTTTTTCTCTTATTGTTATTGGTTTTTCATGCATTGGTTCTAAGTCACGTATCCATGTGGGCACATAAAATGAGACCTCTGACTGTGATATAGCAGTACTAGACTGAGGTATGGTATGTGAAATAATTTTATCATACCAAAAGTATTCCCTTTGGAAAGGGTAGGTAGGTAGTGGAATACGTTTTCTGGGTTCATTGTTGTAAAGGTGTTCCCAGTTAATAGGATAACCATAAGACCAAAGATCTATAAGAGTTTGATTGATTTTAATATCATCACTTTCTTTTGTGGCAGATTTCGCATTAGGTAATGTGCTTGTGCTCTGTAGAAGTGTTTTTGCATGATGTTGTAGTGAGGAGCGTAATGTATTGCCTGGTCCTACTTCAATATAAATAACATTTTTATGTTGAGCTAATTTTTTCATGCAACTGGAAAGCTTGACCGTTTTTAGCATTTGATCAATCCAGTATTGACCATTTTGGATGTCAGCTTGATTGATCCAGTCACCTGTAACATTAGATAAGTAAGGAATTTTAGGTAAGTTTTGTTTTATAGACTTTAGAACTTTTGCTAAAGGTTTTTTAGCGGGTTTTAATAGTAACGAATGAAATGGATGTGAGCAATCTAGTTGATAAGTTGCTAAAGATTTCCCTGCTAAAATTGGACATATGTTCTCTTTGAAGGCCTGCATACCTGAGAATGTTCCAGAGATGACGCAAAGATTCGGTGTGCTTTCTACTGCAATAAAAGTTTCATCATTAAGAAGTGGTATAATGTTTTTAGTAGATAGTGGTACAGCCAACATTGCACCACCGTGACAATTAGCGATAGCATTGCCTCTAGCACAGACAAGTTTTAATGCTTCTTCCAATGAAAAAACGTCAGCAAGACAAGCGGCGACATATTCTCCCAAGCTGTGTCCTAACATGGCATCAGGCTTGATGCCCCAGCTAATTAGTAGTTTTGCTAGGGCATATTCAATGGCAAATAGAATTGGATGAGTGTATCTGGTATTTAATAATTTCAGTTGAGTTTTTGGTTGATTTTCTTTTTTTGGAAATAAAATGCCAGGTAAATTTTCATTTATATAATTTGACGCGGTAATTAAGCACTTGTCGAGATATTTTTTATAGACTGGCTCAGTCTCATAAAGTCCTCGGGATGCGTTAATGTACTGTGTACCTTGTCCTGGAAATAAAAACACGATCTTTGCTTGCCCACTATTGATATTTGTAATGGGTTTAATTATTTTGCTTTTATTCTTTGAAAGTTTTGTAATGGCATCAGAAATATTTTCTACTATAATGCCTGACCGGTAAGGATAATTTTTTCGACCAACTTGTAAAGTATAAGCTAAATTAGCAAGCAATGAGGAGGATGGTTGTGGTTTAGCTTTTTCTAGAAAAGCAATAAGCTTTTCATGATAATCGTTTAGTGCTTGTTCAGATTTTGCAGAAAGTAATAGAGAATAATATTGACGTTTTGCTGGATGCTTTATTGATTTGGGCGCCTCTTCTAATATTATATGTGCATTAGTTCCCCCAACGCCAAAGGCGCTAACTGCTGCTCTTCTTGGAGAAGAGCTTTCTGGCCAGTGTTGTAATCGAGTACTCACATAAAAAGGAGAATGCTTGAAGTCGATGCTTGGATTGGATTTGGTGAAATGTAAGTTGGGTGGAATTTGTTTATGTTGTAATGCGAGTGATGCTTTAATTAACCCTGCAACACCGGCAGCAACATGCGTATGCCCAATATTTGCCTTAACGGAACCTATTGCACAGAACTGTTCTTTATTAGAGGATGTGCGAAATGCTTTCGTGAGCGCATCTATCTCTATAGGGTCACCCACTGCGGTGCCTGTGCCATGTGTTTCAATATATTGAACGCTATCTAAACTAATATCAGCCACTTCTTTCGCTGTAAGAATGCAATCAATTTGTCCTTGGGTGGATGGCGCGGCATAACTCATTTTATGTCCGCCATCATTATTTATGCTGTAGCCTTTAATGACGCTAATAATAGTGTCATGGTCACGTATTGCATCAGCTAATCGTTTTAAAACAACGACTCCTAGGCCATTGCTGAAAACAGTTCCTGCCGCATTCTCATCGAATGGACGGCAATGTCCATCTGGCGAATAAATATTATTAGGTTGGTAAATATAAGGTCTATCTTGAGGTGTTACAATAGATATTCCACCCGCAAGCGCCATATCACATCGATAGCTAGATAATTGTTGACACGCCAATGCAATGGCAACTAATGAGCTTGAACACGCTGTTTGTAAGGTAAAGCTTGGGCCAGTACAATCAAATAGGTAAGCGATTTTTGTGGCTAAAAACTGGGAGCTCATAAGACGTTGAGAAGCAGATCGTTCAGCAAAATCACCTTGGTTTCTTTCTGCAAGACAATGATCAAGTACATAAGTGCTATCATTCATGCTGGCATACACGCCAATTTTAGTCGTTGTTTTTAAATCAGTAGCGTATCCAGATTTTTCTAGCGCTTTCCAAGCTGATTCAATAAACAGTCGATGCTGTGGATCTGATAGATGTGCTTCTTTGGGGCTATAGTTAAAGAATTTTGCATCAAAATATTCAATATCTTTCAAAATCCCTCTGGCATAAACGGAGTGTACATCTTTTCTCGCTTCTGAAGTGTGACTTTTTGTTGGATGAAAAAAAGTAATACAT
>JAHZKQ010000128.1 GCA_022600315.1 Gammaproteobacteria bacterium | reverse complement strand
TAGGTATGACCTTGCCAGCGCTTGAAAATCGTGATGCCATTTTATTAATTGGTTCTAATGTGCGTTTTTCACAACCCTTATTGGCGCACCGTATTAATAAAGCCTCACAAGAAGGCGCACATATTTTAACAATTAATCCGCAAAAATTTCCGCTCACTTTCCCGATTGACCGGCGGTTAATTACTGCGGATTTAGTGATGGGTTTGGCAGAGGTGGTAAAGGCTGTTGCTGAACAAAAACAGCAAAGCCTCGGTGAATTAAAAACGGTTGCCGTCAATAAAGATGCCAGCATCATTGCTGAAAAATTATTAGCAGCTGAACAGCCAGCGATTATTTTGGGTTTATTGGCCAATGACCATCCGCACGCGTCACAGTTGCGTGCTTTAGCCAATCAGTTGGCTACATTATTAAATATCCCATTAGGTTCACTAACGCATGGTCCGAACAGTGCTGGCGCCTGGATTGCGGGCATGTTACCGCATCGAGGAGTAGCCGGTGAAGTCATTAATACGCCGGGGCTTGATGCAAAACGTTTATTGACCACCGATCCGGTTAAGGCCTATTTATTGGCGGGTTTTGAAGTTGAAAATGATTGCGCTTATTCTGCTAGTGCTTTAACGGCATTGCAGCAAGCAGAATGCGTGATTTGTATGGCAGCTTTTAGTAATGATGCCATGCGTGATTATGCCGATTTTATTTTACCGCTGGCGCCACACAGTGAATATGCGGGCACTTATATTAATGTCTGTGGCGAGTGGCAAAGTTTTGCGGCAGTATCCGCGCCGCATCATAGTGCAAAACCTGCTTGGAAAGTTTTTCGGGTATTGGCGAATTTATTAGAGTTGCCAGGTTTTGAATTTCAAAATGAACATCATGTGCTGCATGAAATTAAACAACACTATGATAATGCAGCAACTATTGAGAGCAATTTCACATTAACCCCGCCCACCAAATTAAGTGGTACTTATCGTTTGGCACCTTGGCCTATGTATCGCGTTGATCCTTTGGTGCGCCGTGCTAAAGCCTTGCAGGAAGTTATGCATGAAACGCCAGCGGCAGTGATTCGCGTTAATGCTAAAACGGCAGTGAAATTTAATTTAACCGCCGGTGCATTGGCCAGCGCAGTGCAAAACCAGCAGCGACTCAGTTTGCCGGTTGCGATCGATACAAGTTTAGCCGATGATGTGGTAGTGCTGCCAAGTGGTTTAGCCGAAACCCAAGGTTTCGGGGAGAGTTTTGCCATCATGAGTTTGGAGAGTACAGCGTGATCGATCAATTACTCACGTTAGTTTGGATTATTGTTAAGATTGTAATGATCTTGATTCCGGTAATTATTGCCGTGGCTTATATGACTTTATTCGAACGCAAAGTTTTAGCCTATATGCAGCATCGCGTGGGTCCAAATCGGGTGGGTTTGCGAGGTGTGTTACAACCGTTTGCCGACACTTTAAAACTTATGATGAAAGAAATGATTCTGCCGGCCGCGGCTAATCCGGTATTATTTGCTATCGCACCAATTCTATCAATTGCGCCTGCCTTAGCGGCTTGGTCGGTGATTCCGTTTGATAAGGGTTGGGTGTTGGCTAATGTTAATGCGGGGATTTTATTTCTATTTGCGATTACTTCCTTGGGAGTGTACGGAATATTAGTTGCCGGTTGGGCCTCAAACTCTAAATATTCTTTGCTAGGTGCACTGCGTTCATGTGCACAAGTCGTATCTTACGAAATTGCGATGGGTTTTACTTTAGTTGGTGTTATTTTGGCGGCAGGTAGTTTAAATTTACAAACCATTGTGTTGCGACAAGCCGGTGGTTTTTGGCATTGGTTTTGGTTGCCGTTATTACCATTATTTATGGTGTATTGGATCTCAGGGATTGCGGAAACCAATCGGGCACCATTTGATGTAGCCGAAGGCGAATCAGAAATTGTCGCCGGGTTCCACGTTGAATATTCGGGGATGGGTTTTGCGATTTTCTTTTTGGCTGAATACGCTAATATGTTATTAATCGGTGCGATTGCGACCACATTGTTCTTAGGTGGTTGGTTATCGCCATTTCAAAATATTCCTGGTTTGCAAAGCCTATTTGCTTGGGTGCCGGGAGTGGTGTGGTTTGCATTAAAAACGTCGGTTTTTGTTTTTGTGTATTATTGGTTGCGGGCGACGTTTCCGCGCTATCGATACGATCAAATTATGCGTTTAGGTTGGAAGGTTTTAATTCCAGTGGCTTTGGTTTGGATTGTGGTGGTGGCTTTTGCGGTGCATGGCCATATTGGCATTTGGTTTAGGTGAGAGTAATGCAAGCATTAAAACGAATCATTAAAGCATTTACTTTATGGGAGCTCTTTAAGGGTTTGCGCTTGACCTTTAGTTATTTTTTCAAACCCAAAATTACTTTGCAATATCCAGA
Source organism: Gammaproteobacteria bacterium (assembly GCA_022600315.1). Taxonomy (GTDB): domain Bacteria; phylum Pseudomonadota; class Gammaproteobacteria; order Coxiellales; family Coxiellaceae; genus JAHZKQ01. The sequence continues at coordinate 6,402 of JAHZKQ010000128.1, read as the reverse complement.
AGAAGAAACGCCAATTTCACCACGCTTTCGTGGCATGCTAGCCTTGCGGCGTTATCCAAATGGTGAAGAGCGTTGCATTGCCTGTAAATTATGTGAGGCGGTTTGCCCGGCCTGTGCGATTACCATTGAAGCGGGGCCACGGCAAGGTGATGGTTCAAGGCGTACCACACGTTATGATGTCGATGCCTTTAAATGCATTAATTGTGGTTTTTGTGAAGAGGCTTGTCCGGTGGATTCAATTGTATTGACTTCAGAAATGCATTATCACATCAGTGAACGCGGCGACAATATTCTCACCAAAGAGAAACTATTAATGATTGGCGATTTATATGAGGCCAAGCTAGCCGAGGATCGCAAAACGGAGTCAGAGTATCGATGAAATTTCCAATTTACCAAGTTATATTCTTTGCTTTTGCAATTATGCTAGTGGCTTCAGCATTAATGGTGATTGTCGCGCGCAATCCAGTGCGGGCGTTGCTATCTTTAGTGTTATGTTTTATTTGTAGTGCAGGTTTATGGTTAATGATCCAGGCGGAATTTTTAGCCTTGGTGTTAATTTTTGTTTATGTTGGCGCGGTGATGACTTTGTTTTTATTTGTGGTGATGATGTTAAATATCGATCTTAGCAAGATACGCGAAGGCTTTGTGCGTTATTTACCATACGGTATTGCAATAGCCTTGTTATTGATTGGTATGATGGTATTAATTTTAGTGCATAAACATGTGTCATTGCCAAGCACTTTGCCAGTTTGGCATAGCGCGGCGTATAGTAATACTAAAGTGATGGGCACTTTATTATTCACCCACTATATTTATCCATTTGAGATTGCCGGAGCGATTTTATTGGTGGCGATTATCGCGGCGATTGCTTTGGCTTTTCACGGTCGCAAGCCAGGCACTAAGTCACAAAAAGTCAGTATGCAGCAGCGAGTGAAAAAATCTGATCGCTTGCAGATTATTAAAATGAAGCCGGAGAGCAAATGATTCCATTAAGCTATTATTTAATTATTGGTGCGATCTTGTTTGGTTTAGGGTTGGCTGGAATTGTTATTAATCGTAAGAACTTAATCGTACTATTGATGTGTATTGAGTTAATGCTACTTGCGGTCAATACTAACTTTATTGCTTTTTCACAATACTTGTCTTTAACCGCAGGTGAGATTTTCGTGTTTTTTATTTTAACCGTAGCGGCCGCCGAAGCGGCGATTGGTTTAGCCATTTTAGTTTTATTATATCGACGCCATGGTTCTATTAACGTCGATGATATGCACGCATTAAAAGGTTAGCGAGATGATTTCGATTCACATTTTAACCTTGATTACTGTCTTTGCTCCCTTGCTGGGATCACTGATTGCTGGACTATTGGCAAAACGCATCGGTACGCGTGGTGCGCATTTTGTCACTATTAGTTTAGTATTAATTAGTTTTATTGGTGCGATTATTATTTTTAAGGCCGTGGCTTTAGACGGCCAGCATTATTCGGGAGTCTTATATCACTGGGCGATTAGTGGCCGATTCACCTTTGATATTGGGTTCTTAATTGATCCATTAACTGCGATCATGTTATTAATTGTTACTTTTGTTTCCTCGGTGGTACATATTTATAGTGTGGGTTATATGCGCGGTGATCCGGGTTATCAGCGCTTTTTTAGTTATGTGTCTTTATTTACTTTCGCTATGTTGCTGTTAGTGACGGCCAATAACTTTTTACAATTATTTATTGGTTGGGAAGGCGTTGGTTTGGTGTCTTATTTATTGATTGGCTTTTGGTTTACCAAAGAATCGGCCGCTAATGGTAGCTTTAAAGCCTTTATTGCTAACCGAATTGGTGATTTTGGGTTTATTTTGGGTTTAGCGGCAATCCTTGATAGCTTCGGCACCTTAAATTATGCGGGGGTTTTTGCTAAAGCTCAAACTTTAGCGCATAACACCATGGCAGTTTTCCCGCATACCCATTGGGCATTAATTACCGTGATCTGCGTATTGTTATTTATTGGCGCCATGGGTAAATCGGCGCAGGTGCCATTACATGTGTGGTTGCCTGAATCAATGGAAGGCCCGACCCCCATTTCAGCTTTAATTCACGCGGCGACTATGGTGACCGCTGGTGTGTTTATGGTAGCGCGGATGTCACCATTATTTGAATTATCGCAACCGGCGTTAAGCATGGTGATGATTGTTGGTGCTACTGGTGCATTCTTTTTAGGGCTGTTGGCATTTGTTGAATTTGATATTAAGCGCGTGATCGCCTATTCAACCATGTCGCAATTGGGTTATATGATGGCAGCCAATGGCGCCTCAGCCTATGCGGCGGGAATTTTTCATTTAGTGACTCACGGTTGTTTTAAAGCCTTATTATTTTTATCGGCCGGTTCGGTTATTATTGCCATGCATCATGAGCAAGACTTGCGAAAAATGGGTAACCTTAAAAAATACATTCCAGTGACGTATATTTGTTTTTTGATTGGTGCCTTGGCCTTATCGGCGATCCCACCGTTTGCGGGATTTTATTCGAAAGATGCGATTATCGAAGCGGTGCATCACAGTCATATTTTCGGCGCACATTATGCGTATACGGTTTTATTAATGGGAAGCTTTGTTACAGGCTATTATATTTTCCGCGCCTTTTTTATGGCCTTTCACACCAAAGAACGTTTTGGTGATGAAGTTAAATCTCACTTGCGCGAACACTGGGTGATGTTAGTGCCGATGATTGCGTTAGCTATTCCATCGGTTATTCTTGGTGCTTGCTTGGTAAGATCGATTTTATATAAAGTGCCTGGACTATTAGGCCATGCAATTACCGTGTTACCGAAATATAATGTGCTGGGTGAAATGGCGAAAAATTTCCATGGCTGGTTTGCCGAGCTTAGTCACGCAGTGTTTACCTTACCGTTTTGGTTTGCGGCATCCGGTGTGGTTGCTGCTTGGGTGACGGTGATCGGTGCGCCACAATTACCGGTTTGGTTAAAACAAAAATTTAATTGGCTATATCAAATTTTATATTATCAATTTGGTTTTGATAAACTTAATGAGTTAATTTTTGTGCGCTTCGCCACGTGGTTTAGTAGTTTGTTATATCGAGTAGGCGATTTAAAGCTTGTGGATGGTTTGATGGTCGATGGTTCGAGCCGCAACATGCAGCGCATTGCGCGGTTGTTTCGGCGTATGCAAACCGGTTATTTATATCATTATGTGCTAGTAATGATTTTAGCCTTGTTGGGCTTATTAATTTGGATGGTGTGGTGGAGATGAATAATGTAATAAGATTGTTTCATCACGACTTGGTTTCAAAGACTCTGTCATACCGCGGCTTGACTGCGGTATCTAGGATTTGCAAAGGTCTGGATCCCGCGATCAAGTCGCGGGCTGAGAATACATTGGTGGAGATATGCATTTGACACAGAATATGCTAACAACAATTCCATGGTTAAGCATTTTAATTTGGTGGCCCGTGGTGGGCGCTATTGTGGTGGCGTTTTTTCCGGTGATCATCGAGTCAAACAAGCACGCTGGATTGCCACGGCATTTTCATTTATTGGATTATTAGTTTGCATTCCAATTTATATGCATTTCAATATACATAGCGCAGCGATGCAGTTTCGTGAGCATATCAGCTGGATCCCGACTTTAAGTATTAACTATGATTTAGGGGTTGATGGCATTTCGCTGCCATTGATTATTTTAACCAACTTTACGACTTTAGTGGTTATTTTGGCGTCATTTACCATGGTGCATAAAAAAGTTTCTCAGTATCTGGCAACTTTTTTATTGACTCAAGCGGCGATTGTGGGTGTATTTGCCGCACTAGATGGGATGTTGTTTTATTTTTTCTGGGAAGCGATGTTAATCCCGATGTATTTAAGCATTGGGGTGTGGGGTGCTGAGCGGCGCTCTTATGCGGCGATTAAGTTTTTCTTATTTACTTTTTTCGGTTCGGCATTAATGTTGGTGGCCTTATTATATTTGCGCATTCATTCGGGCAGCTTCCATATTTTAGATTGGTATCATTTAAAGCTCAGTCTGTCGGTACAGGTTTGGTTATTTATCGGTTTTCTAGTGGCCTTTGCCATTAAAATTCCGATGTGGCCGCTGCACACTTGGTTGCCAGATGCACATACCGAAGCGCCGGTCGGTGGTTCAGTGGTGTTGGCCGCATTAATGTTAAAGCTTGGAGCGTATGGGTTTTTCCGCTTTAATTTACCGATCTTGCCGGATGCGTGTCGGCAATTAGAATGGTTAATGATTGTATTATCCTTAATTGCGATTGTTTATATCGGTTTTATTGCCTTAGCACAAACCGACATGAAAAAGCTGATTGCTTATTCTTCAGTGGCGCATATGGGGTTTGTGACTTTGGGTTGCTTTATGGTGTTTGTGGTGTTAACTCGCACCGGCAACACCCAAGATGCTTATTTAAGTTTAGAAGGCGCGATGGTGCAAATGATCTCGCATGCCTTTGGCGCTGGGGCAATGTTCTTAGCTTTTGGGGTTTTATACGAACAGTTGCATACACGAGCGATTAAAAATTTTGGTGGTATTGCTAAAACTATGCCATATTTTTCGGCGTTTTTTATGTTATTTGCGATGTCCAATGTTGGCTTGCCGGGCACATCAGGGTTTGTGGGTGAGTTTATGGTAATCCTCAGTACTTTTAAAGCCAGCTTTTGGGTGACTTTATTAGCGGCATCCACGTTAGTGATTGGCGCGGCTTATACCTTATGGATGTATAAACGGGTATTTTTTGGTAAGGTTGCGAATGAAAAAATCGCGGCTTTAAAAGATGTTCGCGGAGTAGATATGGTGACCTTTGTGTTATTAGCCGCCGCGGTATTGTGGCTTGGTATTTATCCGGATGCGCTGCTTGATGTATTTCATGCATCAACCGGGCATCTATTACATTTAATCTCGACATCACGGTTGTAACGCATGAACACAACATTTAATTTAACGCCGGCATTACCAGAGATTTTTATGCTAATTATGGTATGTGTAAGTTTATTGCTTGGCTTATTTTTAAATAAATATCGGCATATCACTTATTATCTTGCACAATTTACTTTGATCCTGACGGCATTATTAAGCTGGTATACCTATAGTCAATTTGATTTAAGCAACACTGTTTATACTTTTCATCATAGCTTTGTGTTAGATAAGTTTACCGTGGTGTTAAAAACTGCAATTTATTTGTCGGCCTTTATGTCATTTTGGTATGCGCGGGTTTACAATGATAATCGTCATCTGCCGCAAAATGAATTTTATGTGTTGGGTTTATTATCGGTGCTGGGGATGATGGTGTTAGTCTCGGCGCATAGTTTATTAATTTTATATCTCGGGGTTGAGTTATTATCGCTACCCATTTATGCCATGATTGCTTTGCAACGCGGTAAAGCACGTTGCTTAGAGGCGGCAATGAAATACTTTATTATTGGTGGTGTTGCCTCAGCCATTTTACTCTATGGTTTGTCAATGATTTTTGGTGTGACCCATGCCTTGGATTTAACGGCGATTTCAGAGCACATTAAAACGCTTTCTACGGCGAACCAAGTGTTATTAGTATTCGGGTTAATTTTTACTTTAGCCGGCATTGCCTTTAAATTAGGTATTGCGCCGTTTCATATGTGGGTGCCGGATGTTTACGATGGTGCGCCTACCTCAGTCACCTTATTTTTAAGTGCTGCACCTAAACTGGCAGCTTTTGCCTTGATGATTCATTTATTAGTCGATGCGATGCCGGCACTGCATGTGCAATGGTCGCATGTCTTGGTGGTGTTTGCCTTATTTTCAATGGCGATTGGTAATATTGTAGCGATTATTCAAACCAATATTAAACGCATGTTGGCTTATTCATCGATTGCTCATATGGGTTATATGTTATTGGGTGTATTATGTGTGACATCACGCGGCTATGCGGCAGCATTATTTTATATTATTAGTTATGCGCTTATGACCTTAGGCGGATTTGGTTTATTGGCATTAATGAGCCCAGCAGAAGGTGAGCTCACCGAAATCAATCATTTAGTTGGATTAAATAGTCGTAATCCGTGGCTGGCTTTTATGCTATTAGTTTTAATGTTTTCCATGGCCGGGGTACCACCTTTAGTGGGTTTTATCGCCAAGGTGGGAATCTTTGAGGCGCTGATTCAAGTGCATCAAACTTGGCTGGCAGTAGTGGCCTTGTTATTTGCGATTGTGGGTGCTTATTATTACTTACGTGTCGTTAAAGTGATGTATTTCCAAGAGCCAACCGAGACTACGCCTGTTCATTGTCCGAAAGATAATATCGTCGCTATTAGTATTAATGGCTTAATGATTATTCTTCTGGGCATCTTTCCAGGAGCTTTATTTTCTCTATGTCATTTGGTTTTTTAATTTTTATATTGTTCGAATATTAAATACTCC
>JAHZKQ010000127.1 GCA_022600315.1 Gammaproteobacteria bacterium | reverse complement strand
GGCACGCCGAAATGGACGCTTGGCGTGCAGTTAGACTGGCCTTTGCTTGGCCGAGCTTATTGCCCTCGTATTGTTGGCGATTGCGCTGTTTATTGCTAGATAACCGGGCTTCGCGACTATAGTAACGCTGCCGGTTTTGTAGTGCAAATTGTTGTTGTGCTTTATCGGAGCGTTCAGGCTCAATGGCTAAATCAATACAGTCTACCGGGCAAGGCGGAATGCATAATTCACAGCCATTACAAGCGTCACTAATAATAGTATGCATATATTTAGCAGCGCCGATAACTGCATCGACCGGACAAGCTTGAATACACTTGGTGCAGCCAATACATTCCGCTTCGCGTATTATGGCACGCATCGGTGGTTTGGCTTTAGCCCGCATTTCGGTGAGATATGGGTTTGGGTTAATATTAGTTAATTCTCCCAGTTTTCTTAAAACTTTTACACCACCTGGCAGGCACTTATTGATGTGTTCATTATTATTAATAATGGCTTCGGCATAAGGTCGGCAGCCTTGATATTCGCAAAGTTGGCACTGGGTTTGCGGTAATGCCGCATCGATGGCATCAATTTTAGATTTCATGCGTTTAAAGCAACAATAGCATCACTGTCGATACGCTGCATTAGGGGTTTAAACTTATTAATTTCATGATCTAGCAATGGGGTGTTTAGATCGCTCCAGGTTAATTCATTAATATTTAGAAAGCTTTCAATGTTTTTTGCCGTGTCCGGCAGCACCGGTTTTAAATAAATTGCCAGTAGGCGGAATAAATTTAAGCCTTGGGTGCAAATACCATGCACTTCATTTTCAAGACCATCTTGTTTGGCTTTTTTCCAAGGTTCTTCACGATCAATATATTGATTCGCTAAATCAGCAAGGCGCATAATTTCTCGCATGGCTTGATTGTAGTTTAAGGCTTCATAAAGCTCGGCAATTTTATCTGCTGTATTAATAAACTCAGTTTGCAATGTTGGGTTTGTTAAATTGGCGGCGAGTTTGCCATTAAATTTTTTAGTGATAAAGCCCGCGCAGCGGCTGGCAAGATTAACAAATTTGCCAACTAGGTCGGAGTTTACTCGATGCATAAAGTCTTCTAAGTTTAAATCAATATCCTGAATCTCATTAGTTAGTTTGGCGGCAAAATAATAGCGTAGATATTCTGGTTTAAAGTGTTTTAAATAATCTCTGGCGGTAACAAATACGCCGCGTGATTTCGACATTTTTTGACCGTTAATGGTTAAAAATCCGTGTACAAAAATCGCCGTAGGCAGGCGAAAATCGCTACCAGCTAACATCGCCGGCCAAAACAAGGCGTGAAAATAAGTGATGTCTTTGCCGATAAAGTGATAGAGTTCAGCTTTGGAATCTTTATCCCAATAGGTTGCAAAATTTAAATCCTTGCGGCGCTTGCATAAGTCTTGCAAGCTTGCCATATAACCTACTGGTGCATCCAGCCAAACATAAAAATATTTACCTGGCGCATCAGGGATCTCAAAACCAAAATAAGGCGCATCGCGAGAAATATCCCAAGCTCTTAAACCGTCTTTAAACCATTCTTTTAATTTATTTGCCACTTCAGGTTGTAGATGTTCGGCATTGATCCAGTCTTTTAATAGAGTTTCATAGTTTTTTAACTCAAAGAAGTAATGTAAAGATTGTTTTTCAATGGGTTTAGCACCGGATAAAACTGAAGTGGAATTTTTTAATTCGGCAGGGCTATAAGTCGCACCACATTTTTCACAATTGTCACCATATTGATCGGCTTCATTACAGCGTGGGCATTCACCGCGAATAAAACGATCCGCCAAGAAAATATTTTTTTCAGGATCAAAGGCCTGAGTAATTTCACGCGTGTTAATATCGCCACGGTTTTTGAGTTTTTGATAGATGTCAGCAGAAAGCTGTTTATTTTCTTCAGAATGGGTAGTATAAAAATTATCGAAGCCAATTAAGAAGTTTTGAAAGTCTTCCGTGTGGCGTCCACGAATTTCTTCGATTAATTTTTCGGGGCTAATGCCTCTATCCTCGGCGGACAACATAATGGAAGTGCCGTGTGCATCGCTGCCACACACGAATACACAATTATGACCCCGTAGGCGTTGAAAGCGCGCCCAGATATCGGCTTGAATGGCTTCGACTAGATGGCCTAAATGGATTTCACCATTGGCATAAGGTAAGGCAATGGTCATTAAAATCTGGCGTGCTGGCATAGTCCGTATCCTAGTTTATGATGCCAGCTATTCTACTGATTTTATGCGGCGATAGCGAGAGTGCTTGGTCGATTTTACGCATCGTGCTACTATTCTGGGCTATTTTATGAGGTTTTAAGATGCTAACCAAAGCGGATATCGAAGCAAAACTATCTGGCATAGTCGATCCTTACCTTGGCCAAGATTGGCTGAGCACTAAGCGGGTGGTTGATATTGCCGAAGTAAATGATACTTGGCAGGTGAGTATTGCGTTGGGTTATCCGGCTGAAATGGTCATTAATGAGTTAAAGGCGCTGGCAGCACGTATATTGCCAGAGGTTAATTTTAGCTTTAGCTGCCAGCTTAAACCGCACAGTGTGCAGCCGGGTTTAAAATCTTCAGAGGTGATTAAAAACGTAATTGCAGTGGGTTCTGGTAAAGGTGGTGTTGGTAAATCCACCACGGCGGTGGCTTTAGCGCGGGCTTTAAAAACGGCTGGCGCGAAAGTTGGTTTATTGGATGCTGATATCTATGGGCCGAATTTACCGCATATGTTAGGTGCGAATGGCCTGCCGGAACGCAGCGAAAATAAAAAATTTAAACCGGTCTATGTGGATGATATGCCGAGTATGTCGATTGGCTATTTAATGAATCAAGATACTCCGATGGTGTGGCGTGGGCCGATGATCAGCCAAGCGCTAACGCAATTATGGAATGACACCTTGTGGCCGGAGCTCGATTATTTAATTGTCGATTTACCGCCAGGCACGGGTGATATTCAATTAACACTGGCTAAGAAAATTCCAGTCACTGGTAGTGTGATTGTTACCACGCCGCAGGATGTGGCGTTGCTCGATGCGCAAAAAGCCATTGCGATGTTTAATAAGGTGAATGTGAAGGTGCTTGGCGTCGTGGAAAATATGAGTGAGTTTCAATGCCCGCATTGTGAAAAGTCTAGTGCGATTTTTGGTAAACACGGCGGTCGTCAATTAGCAGAAAAAAATTCCTTACGTTTATTAGGCCAAGTACCGTTAACGCTAGACTCACCAACAATGTTGAAGGCTTATCAAATTATTGCCTTAAAAACCGCGGCCGAGTTATCATTATTGCCACGCGATTATGCACACAAGTTTGCAAAGGTGGTGGTTGAGTGATGGATTGCATCGCATCGCATCGCTGTAAAGATTAGGACTTTCGTACTCGATGGGTATAGAAACTAGGAGATTCAGCTGGCCTAAAAAAATAGAACGGAAGGTCTCCCTCGCCCCGTTTTACGGGGAGGGGGAACAAGGGGCGGGGTTCTTTTGTGATCTTCCGTGAGTGGTTAGAGATTTTTACTTTAAGTGCAGTGGAAAGCAAGCTGTTGCTTTGGGAGAGTAATCGGGGGGGGGAATGTTTTTTCCCCGTGCCCTCTAGGTAGTTAGTCTGCTGCTTTGGGAGAGTAATCGGGGGGGGAATGTTTTTTCCCCGTGCCCTCTAGGTAGTTAGTCTGCTGCTTTGGGAGAGTAATCGGGGGGGAAATGCTTTCCCCCCGTGCCCCCCAGCTTGGTTAACCTGCTGTGCAGGTTGTTTAGTAATTTGGGAGATAGCAATGTCAATTAAATCGGATAAATGGATTCGCCGTATGGCGGTAAAAGGCATGATTGAGCCGTTTGAAAAAGGTCAGGTGCGGTATCGGAACGATAATAAAATAGTTTCCTATGGTACTTCGAGTTATGGTTATGATGTGCGCTGCGCGGATGAATTTAAAATCTTCACCAATTTAAATTCAGCCATCGTTGATCCTAAAGATTTTGACCCAGCCAGTTTTTTGGATG
>JAHZKQ010000126.1 GCA_022600315.1 Gammaproteobacteria bacterium | reverse complement strand
TGCCAAGATAGCATTAACGTCGGCAGATTATACCTATTCCAGGCTAAAATTTATATCGTTAAAGTGTATTGTTTAGAAAAGCAACGAGATCTTCATGAGCCAGATCATCAGTGATAAAACCCTGGCCAATTTTTTTAAGTAATACTAAGCGCAGTTTATTTTTTAGGATTTTTTTATCGCCATACATTGCATTAATAAATTCAGCAGGTTTTATTTTTGGCGGCTCAATAGGCAGCTTAGCAAGTTTGAGTAAGTGAATAATGCGTTCAACATCAGCGTTATTAATGTATTTTAGTTCGGCAGATAACTGTGCAGCTAACACCGTGCCCATGCTCACCGCTTCTCCGTGTAGCACTTGACCATAACCTTGGATTTTCTCGATAGCATGCCCAAAGGTGTGTCCTAAATTTAATAGAGCGCGTATATTTTGTTCGCGTTCATCACAGGCAATAATCTCAGCCTTTAAAGCACAAGCTTGGTAAATGGCTTCGATTAAAGTATCAGGCGCTTTTTTTAGTAGTTCGAGCATGTTTTCTTCGAGCCAAGCGAGGAAATTGGCATCGCGCACCAAAGCAATCTTAATAATCTCTGCTAAGCCCGCTATAAATTGTCGCTCAGGCAAAGTATTTAAGGTGTCAATATCAATTAGCACGGCTTTGGGTTGATGAAACGCCCCCATTAAATTTTTACCTTGTGGTAAATTAACTGCGGTTTTACCGCCAACTGAGGCATCAACTTGCGCGAGTAATGAGGTAGGCAATTGCACGAAAGCCACCCCGCGATGATAACAGGCGGCGGCAAAACCGGTTATATCACCTATTACGCCACCTCCTAAGGCAAATAAAGTGGTGTCACGATGCTGTTGTTGATCGGCTAACTGATCAATAATTTTCAATAGTTGTTTAGGGGTTTTATGCTGCTCACCGGCGGTTAAAATAATTTCACTGTAAGTGAATTTTTCCAGGTGGGTTTGTACTTTTGTTTTATAAAGTGGTGCAATCTGTGTATCTGTTACTAGTAATACTTGCGTGCCCTGCACAACGCGTTGTAATAAATCAGCATCATTAATCAGGCCGCTACCGATACAAACCGGGTAGCTGCCGTGAGAATGATTAACGGTTAGTGTGCGCATGTATTTATTCTAAGGTTTTTCTAAAGTCTAGCACATCTTGCCAGATTTGTTTGGCAAGTTCGGCAGGGGTGGTGGAATCGGTGTTGTAGGTCAGATCAGCAATTTCACTGTACAAGGGTTCACGTTCTTTGTTGAGTTCGATTAAGCGACTGCGCGGGTCCGGGTGTTGTTCAAGCAAAGGTCGCGTCACTTGATGACGGCTAGTGCGATCGAGCTGCTTATCAAGCGAAACACAAAGGTAGACTACAACGCCATGGTGTTTTAATTGTTCGCGATTTTCGGCCATGACGATGGTGCCACCACCGGTTGATAGCACAATATTTTTAGAGTAAGAAAGTTCTTTAATCAGCTCGACTTCACGCTTGCGAAACCCAGCTTCTGATTCCATTTCAAAGATCCAGCTAATATCAACACCCGTACGGCGAATGATCTCCATATCTGAATCAAAAAACTCAAGCTTAGCGAGTTTTGCGAGTTTGACGCCGATGCTGCTCTTGCCAGAGCCCATCGGGCCGATCAAAAAAATGTTATCTATTTTAGCCATGCAGAGGATTATACAATGAGTTGTGCAAAGAAAATAGGCTATAGCGGCAACAATTATTTTGTTTTTTTGCTTGTTGCAGCGGCAAGTTGTGGAGTGACGAATATCAGCAGCATTTTATGTTCACGAATCCGCTGGCGTTGACGGAATAATCTGCCTAGCAAAGGGAGTTGACTTAAACCAGGCAAGCCAGTTTGATGCTGAGAATCAGTTTCTTCAAAGATGCCTCCCAACACCACGGTCGCGCCGGGCTTAACGATGGCTTCGGTCTTAAGATATTGGGTGCGAATAGCAGGTACGCCGTTTATATTAAGCTTGCTAACTTTATCTTGGTTTAAGGTGATTTTCAACAGAATTTGTTTGCGACTAATAATATCTGGTATAACTTTTAAGCGTAATACTGCTTTTTTAAAGGCAACATTAGTATTGCCACCATAGGCGCGTTGTTGGTAAGGAATTTCTTCACCCGATTCAATAATTGCCGCATGGTGATCCAGCGCGGTTAACTCTGGGCTGGCGATTACTTTGGCATGACCGCGCGATTCCAGTGCCGACAACTCTACATTTAATACGGTATTACCTTGCCAACGCGCCAGTGGAATAATGGCTTTACCAATACCGGTGTTTAATTGCGGTAAATCCGAAGCATAGCCATCACTGCTGACACCATTGTTGTGAGTTCCAAAAATAACACCAAGGTCACGCAGATAACGTCGATCGATATTAACAATTTTAGCTTTAATGGTGATTTGTGCGGGTGCTTGATCTAATTGATGAATGATTTTTGTTAGTTTAGTTAATTTTTCAGTGCTGGCGCTAACCCATAAAGTGTTATGTACTTTATCTATGGTTATAGTGTTGCTAGGCGGTAAAGCCAAGTATTTTTGTTGGCGTAAAAAATTAACTAGTTGACCAGCTTTGTAAAAGTGTAATTGGAAGGTTTTAGAAATAAGTGGACCAGTATGGTGGGTTGATATTACAGTAGACTTGGTTTTTTTAGCCCGCGCAAATAAATTGCGTGCGAGTAAGGATTTTAGTTTAATCGTTGTTGCAGGGTTTGGCGCATGTTGGCGCTGAGTTTTAGGGCGTTGAATAAATTGGGTTAAATCATTTGGCGCGGCATAGCTTATTTGCACCATAATCACTAGCAAAACTAAGCTATAGCGCATCATCATGAGCTCAATTTATTTTGTCGATAGGCAACTATAAAGCTAGCACTAAGGGTTAATTGATCATTATTCGTTGCGCGCAAATTTAAGTTTAATAACCAGTTTGGCTGCTTGAGGTTTTGCATATTATTAAGCCAAGTCATTAGGCTCGCATAATCACCAGTTAAACTAATATTAAATTCTTGCTGGCAAAAGCTTTGACAGTTTGCTTTAGCCTTAGGTTTAAATTGATTGATTCGCAGATCTGCGTGCCTGGCGGCATGTAATAAACTGGTTAATATCAGTTGCTGGGTTTGAGAAGTGTTGGTCATTAACTTTAGTAACTGAGTTTGATTTTGTTTGCGTTGATAATATTTTTGATAAGTGGTTTTTAGTTGGGTCTCTTGTGCGTTAGCCAGTTGCCAGCGTGTTTTAGCATTTTGCCACCCGGTGAGCATGCATAGCAAGCTAAAGCTTGTTAGTGTTAAGGTTAATCCCAGATACCAACCCCAGCGCGGCAGCGTTAATAGTTTCCAGCGCAGGGCTTGATAACTAAGATTTAAGTGTAACCAGTTCGGCCTGAATTTGAAATTCAACATGGCTGTTATTCTCACTGCTTGCAGATAAATAAATAATCTTGTTATGGCAATATAATTTTTGCCGGCTTAATGCCTGATTTAATTGCGTGACATAATGGCTGGCGTTGCTGCTGCCAAATAAATCAATTTTGTCACCCTGAATTTTCAACTGGATAAGTTTTATTTGTGAGGGCAGCAAAGTTTCCAGATTGGCAATGGCAGCCAAGTAGATTTGTTGGCGATGCAAGGCTTTATTTAGTTTAATTAGTGCAGGTGATGGCACCACTGGTTTAGTCGAATTTAGTTTGGCGAGCTCTAAGCGTAAGAACTGATTACGTTGTTGTTGGTGATTAAACGCATCGCTATACAAATACACAATAAAACCTGTGATGCTGGCGATAACGGCTATACCAAGCAACAGCATTAAACCAAACTGTTGCAGTAATTTTTTTAGCGCAGCGTTTTGCCAGCGTAATAAATTTAATGGCATGACACCCCCCATAATGCACAGCCCAAGTTTGGCCATAGCACGTCGGGTAATTTTCCAGCAAGCTTATCAAGGCTAAAAAAACTAATCGGTAGCGTGTGTTGTAATGCAGTTGCATGGATGTTTCGCTGGTCATGTATGACAATTAATTTTTCTAATGCCAGCTGCTTTGGCTTGCTATTATAGAGCTGCAGCAAACGATTTAATATCAACTGATAATAGGGTAGTTTTGGCAGGTGGTGATCGAGTAATTTTTCCTGTTGATAGTAATGCAGCATATGCTTATTAATGACCAGCAGACTGGCGCTAAGAGTTTGTAAATAGATAATGCCTATCACATTATCAGCAAGCGGTAAGCTTTGTTTGGCAAAATTTAATAGCGCAGCAGATTGTGGGATTAGATGTCGAACACTGAGTTTATGACTTTTCAATTGCTTTAGTTTGGTTTGCAAGCTGTCTTTGCGTGCCACCACAACATCTAAAACTTCTTGGTTGGCATTAATTGCATGGCGCTTAAAATCAAAATAGAGCTTCTCTAGTGGTTGTGCAAACCACACTTTAGATTGTTGTCGACAATAACTTAATAATTCATAGTCAGAAAAGTTCTTCATTAAAGTGACTTGGTGGCGATTGCTTAAGCTATTTTCCACGCCATAAATAATGGTGAATCGACGCGGCAACTGTCGCCGCAAATCCAGCAGTACTTGCTGTAAGCTGATATCATCTTGCCAAGCCAGCTGCCAATATTTTAAAAGCCGCAGCGGTTTAGTATGAATCAGCACGGCGCGACATTCATTATTTTCAAGGCTTAGCCCAAGTTGATAGCGTGGCATCAAATTCTCCTGTTGGAACTTGTTTAGTGTAGTTCTTCAAGATTTAATCACAATACCGTAGTTATAAAATAGCTTGCTACGCAAGCTAACCAAGCTGGGGGGCACGGGGGGAAAGCATTTTCCCCCCGACTATTCCCCCGACTATTCCCCCGACTATTCCCCCAAAGCAGCAAACCAACTAATACAAACCAATACCAACCAATACAAACTAACTAATAATTTGCCAGACAAATGAACCATGTTAAGATATGACATACCGTTAGCAAGTAGGACGCGCCCCAATTATGCAACGTATTATTTCCCGTTTACTATGGACTTCACTCAGTCTGCTGCTAACCTTGGTGATTATTTTAGGTGCGGTTTATTTATATATTGAGGTGCAACTACCCAATGTCACAGTATTAAAAGACGTGCATATGCAGGTGCCTCTTCGAATTTACACTCGGGGCGGTAAGCTGATTGCGCAATATGGCGCAAAGCGTCGCATGCCGGTGACATTATCCCAAATTCCTAAGCCACTTATTCAAGCGGTGCTTGCCACTGAAGATGCACGTTACTATGAGCATCCCGGAGTAGATGTGATTAGCATTCTGCGCGCCGCGCGGGCCGTATTAAAATCGGGTCGTAAAGTGCAAGGTGCCAGCACCATTACCATGCAAGTAGCACGCAATTTTTTCTTATCACGTGAAAAAACCTATACCCGAAAAATCAAAGAAATTTTATTGGCCCTTAAAATTGATCGAGAGCTTAGCAAAGATAAAGTCTTAGAGCTTTATTTAAATAAGGTTTACTTTGGTCATCGTGCTTATGGTGTGGCGGCGGCAGCCAGTGTCTATTATGGTAAAACCCTAACTCAACTTTCTTTGGCGCAAATGGCAATGATCGCAGGCTTGCCACAAGCACCATCACGCAACAACCCTTTAAATCGACCGAAAGCGGCTTTAAAGCGCCGCAATCATGTTTTGCGGCGCATGTATGAAGTAGGTTTTATCGACAAAAGCACTTATTTAAAAGCCAAAAGTGCACCGGTTACCGCACGTTATCATGGTCAGCGAGTGGCGGTATATGCCCCTTATTTTGCTGAAATGGTGCGTCAAGTGATGTTGGCGCAGTACGGATCTAAAGTGTATGAGATGGGTTTGCAAGTTTACACCACCTTAAATCCTAAATTACAACAAG
>JAHZKQ010000125.1 GCA_022600315.1 Gammaproteobacteria bacterium | reverse complement strand
AGCATGTTTGTCTTCTAAATCAGAATAAATAGGATCTTGGCTTAAATCCTGACGAAACTTTTCGGTTAGTCGATAAGCTTGATCAGCAGTGGTTGCCGGTAATGCTAAAATAAATTCATCACCTCCGTAGCGCGCAATAATATCGGTGGTACGCTTAAAGTAGGCTTGCAATCTTTCGGCTACTTTTTGCAAACAGACGTCGCCTTGCAAATGCCCATAGACATCATTGACGATTTTAAAATTATCCACATCACAAAGGATTAAAGTTAAATCAGTTTTATGGCGCTTAGCACGTTGAAACTCTTGCTCAAATTGCTCAGTAAAATAATGTCGATTATAAGTTTGAGTCAGGAAATCTCGGCTTGCCATGATTTGCAGCTTTTGTTCGGCATTAATACGTCTGCTCACATCATTTTGCACTCCAACAAAATGTGTCACCTCGCCGGCTGTATTTTTAATGGGAGAAACACTGAGTTCATTATAAAATAACGTGCCATCCTTGCGGTAATTTCTTAGCAATACCTCACAGGACTGACCACCTTCAATTGCATCGTGCAAAATCACTAAGGACTCTTGATCATGATCATCACCCTGCAAAAACCGTAAATTTTTGCCTAATACTTCTGTTTGACTATAACCTGTTTGCTTCTCAAATGCAGAATTAATATATATGACTTCACACTTATCTGCTGCGGTTATCGCTATACTATCGCGCATAGCTTCCACGGCAATTTTGAATAATTCCAAATCCATTGGCAAATTCCTGAGACTATAAACTCTTTCAATATAACTTAATTTTTCACTTTCGCATAATTAACCCGTGGATCAAGCTCACCTTCGGCATAGCGCTGATACATTATTTCTAATGGAGCGGTTTTGATTTTATCGGCCCAGCCAGCACTGCCAAATGCTTCATAACGCGCGACACAAATAGACTTCATTGCCTTGCAGGCCTCAGTTAAGTATTTACGTGGATCGAATTGTTCCGGGTTTTGGGCAAAATAACGACGAATAGCGCCGGTAACTGATAGTCGCAAATCGGTATCAATATTCACTTTGCGCACGCCGTGTTTAATGCCTTGCTGAATTTCTTCGACCGGCACTCCATAAGTTTCTGGAATTTCACCGCCAAATTCATTAATGACTTTTAACCACTCTTGCGGTACCGATGAAGAACCGTGCATCACTAAATGCGTATCGGGAATGCGTCGATTAATTTCTTTAATCCGATCGATCGCTAAAATATCACCAGTCGGTGGCCTAGAAAATTTATAAGCGCCATGACTGGTGCCAATCGCAATCGCCAGAGCATCCACTTTCGTTGCCGCAACAAATTCTGCCGCTTGTTCAGGATCGGTTAATAGCATTTCACGATCCAACTTACCTTCAGCACCAGAACCATCTTCTTCACCCATCATCCCCGTTTCCAAAGAGCCTAGGCAACCGAGCTCACCTTCTACGGAAACTCCACAAGCATGTGCCATTGCCACCGTGCGGGCGGTTACGTCAACATTGTATTCATAGCTCGAAGGCGTTTTCATATCGCTCATCAGCGAGCCGTCCATCATCACCGAAGAAAAACCCAGCTGAATCGAGCGCTGGCAAATATCTGGTGAGCCACCATGATCTTGATGCATACAAATTGGAATATCCGGCCACTCTTCAATCGCCCCCAAGATAAGATGGCGAATAAAACTAGGACCGGCATATTTTCTCGCCCCCGCCGAAGCTTGCATAATCACCGGACTATTAGTCTCGGCCGCTGCCTGCATAATCGCCCGCACCTGCTCGAGATTATTGACGTTAAAGGCTGGCACACCATAACTATTTTCGGCGGCATGATCGAGCAGTTGACGTAAACTGATTAAAGGCATAGCACTCTCCTTGTTGGGTGATTCTGGCAAGGGTTGCCATTATATAGTAGTCCCTTAACGACGGCCAGAACTCCAATTCAGCAGCTTTATGTCTATTTTGTACAAAAAAACCCCTCACTTATCCACTAAAATAGTGGGGTTATGGGATTCTTAATTTTTCCTTAAGCTTTGGGTGTTAGCTTATCCATACTGAAATGATAGATCAGTGCGATTTGACCGGATTCTACTTTGCAAATGGACCTTTGCCACAACTGCTACTGAACTGCATGCACTTTAATGTGGAGAGAAAAATGCAAATTATGACAAAAATAACGGCGGTTACACTGCTAATCATTACCGCAACCAGTTTTGCTGGACCACCGCCTGTTTGGCCAAAGTGGGAAAAGTTAATCCCAGCTGCTCGAACTTCTATTCCTTGGCAAAAATTACAGCCACCTAGTGGCACTGGCATATTGCCTATCACAGCGATTACTACCATCAAAATTCAATTAAAAAATAATAACAGTAATCGGCTCGACTGGTCGTTTCCTGCAAAGCTAAGTGTCGCACCAAATTTCGCAAACACTGCAACTTACAGTCAACCGCCAAATCAAAGCTTGGTTCAAGGTGCCAGCGCTGGGCCCTTTACTTTGTTAACCGCTTTATTAAATTCCACTGCAACCAGCACGCTACCGATAACAATAACGGTCAAAGCACATGATATTCATAAATCGGGGAATACTGTATCGATTAATTTAGATATTACTGAGACCGCAGGAAAAATAACTGCTGCAACGCTCTCGGGCAACCAAGCTGGAATTTTTACGGTTAATTCTGTGCAAACCAATAATATTAATACGATTACAATTACGTCCAAATAAAAATAACTAAAACTTTATGAGAAAAAAATGAATAAAAAATTATTAACCACTTTAATTATTATCGCCGGACTAGGCAGCTTAACCATGGCCCTAGCATCACCGACTGGTTTTTATGGTGTGCTTGGCGGCAGCGTTGGCGCACTGGATAACGCCAATACTGGCAGCTACAATGCCAATTTACAATCCAATGGCAGCTATCTATTAAAAGCTGTAAATAATAAACTGGGCTTGATTTATGGCCCGCATATTGGCGCCGGTTATTTCTTTAATCATAACCCACAAAAACGTATCGCTTTTGGTGTCGAGGCAGATTATGACTATTATCTGCAAACTAAATCAAAAAAATCCACTAACTTCTCTGTTGGCGGAACAAACTATTCCAGCCAATATAGCAAGACTCAAAATTTATCATTGATTGATCTTGAAGGTGTAGTCAGCTTTGATATTTTTAATAACACTTCATTAATATTAAAAGCAGGTCCTGGCTATGCATTTAATAATATCAAAGAAACTTATACTTTAAGTCCTACAACACCCGGCTATCCTTATCACCAAACTTTAAATGACGGTGGCATCGGAGTGGCTGGCGGGGTTGGCATGCAATACCAAATTAATCAACACATTGCCGTGCGTGGCGGAGTCGATGCGTTTTATGGCCAACACGATACGCGCTTTGCGCAGTTTACCGGTGGTCTAGTCGTCAATAACTTTAATGTTTAAGCTGTGACTTTTTTTAGAAAATCTAAAATATGTTGCCAAGCACTGTTGGCCGCTTCAGCATTAGCTTGTGGTGAACCACCAAAATGCATACCAAATTTAGCGCCTGGCGGCCAAGACCAAGTAATGGCCGTAGGCTGATAAGGCAATCGAAATGCATGCCCAGCACGCGAATAAATATAGACCTCGTCATCTTTAAAACCGGTGTCTTGCCTTAAAATTTGTATGGTTTTAGCCATATTGCTGGCTGGCCAGACAGAATCTTTTTCACCCGCGATTAATAATAATGGTGCCGCAATAGCAGTCACCGGAATAACTGCTTTAGGTGATTTTTTAATTTTACTTTTCAAACCTAAATAAGCAGGGATTAAACGTAATGGCAATAAAGACTTTATGTAAGGTGCTAGTGGCGAATTGCTTAGTAATTTTTTAAATAATATCTGCAAACCTAAACGCAACTCATTTATTTTTACAAAAAACGTTGCCTGGCCCTGATAACTCCAAGAGGATTTATTTTCAGGTCGGCCTTTACCAAAACCTTGCCACATTAAAATACTAGGAGAAATAGCAATCACTCCAGCTACCGCCTGAGATTGTGCAAGTGCCGCAGCAAGCAATACTGCTTCAGCACCTTTTGATGGCGCCATTAATACAATCTTGTTATGACTAACTTTATCATGTTGATTCAACCACTCAATCGCTTGTACAATAGGGTCAAGTGGCACTTCGTATAATTCATCTGCCAAGTCTTGATAATTATAATACGCTACCACCAATACCATATAGCCTGCTGAAGCCAATACAGTCGCATTAAGTTGCTGCGAATCAATCCCGCCGCCACTACCACTACAGAGTATAATGGCCGGTGATGGACCTTCAGCTTCTGGATAATAGATTTTCCCATTAAAAAATTCATTATTAATTAATTCACTGCTAACCGCTGTATCTCGGTAATAACGACTAACAATTTTTTCAGCAGCTAATTTATTTTCTTGAAAAACCTTTACCGTAACATTTAATGCATTTTTATCATTAGGGGTAAACAATGTATCATGCTGATCGCCTGCATCTGGGCGCATCGACCAAAACAAACCGCTCACATCGGCATGATGGTAAGTGCCTTTAATCGGCGCCTGCTCGGCTAAATCAACTATACCATCGGCATTAGCTTTAAACTCTGCTAGAGAACGCCAACTCCGGCCAGCTTGATCAGTGATTTCGGCTGTTAAAGTGACAGAACTATAAGCGATCAGCTCGACCACTTTAAAATTAAGTGGCGTGGTAATTAATGTTGAGTCGGCAATAATTTCTGGCATAGCGTTTTGCACCGAATTAAAAGTTTATAATAACACAAAACTAACTTAATCCTGAAGCTGCCGCACTATCGCACATCGCTAATTCAGAAGCTTGACAGGTTTGGCAAACTTTTTGGGCTGCATCGCGCAATGCGGTGCGCATCCCTTCTTCCACTACCGGGTGATAATATGGCATGCGTAATATATCAAACACGGTCATTTGTTGTTGAATCGCCCATGCTAATAAATGCGCTAAATGTTCGCCGTCTGGTGCTATCATTTCTGCGCCCAATAACTTGCCCGATTCAGTTTCAACATAAACCCGTAAATGTCCGGCATTGGCAATTTTAACCCGCGCTCGACCTTGATCACTAAACGATACTTCACCGCAATGAAAATTAATATTGTTGTCTTGTAGCTCTTGATAAGGTTGACCAACCACCGCGATATTTGGTTGTGTAAACACAATATGCATGCGCGCCCGACGTTTAAAACACTGCACTTTATCGCGCACTGCATTATAACCTGCAATCCGACCTTCATCGGCCGCCTCATGCAACAAGGGTCGAGTTTTCATCGCATCACCAATCATAAAAATAGCTTGATCATCCACTTGAGTGGTAATCGGACTGACATTCGGCATACCATTTTGATTTAATTCAATTCCTGCTGCAGCTAAATTTAATCTGCTAAAATCCGGCCGACGACCCATTGCGGCTAATACTTTATCGACCTTAATTGCTGTGGTATCGGCTTTAACCAATAAACCCTCATTTGTAACGGCAACTTGTGCATGGCTACCAATTTTTAAATTTAATTCTGTGGCTAAAATCTCACAAGCCACATCGGCAACCACAGGATCAGTTAAACCACCCATAAATTTTGTGCGGCCAAACGCGGTGACCTCAACACCCAAATGTGCAAGCGCTTGACCCAACTCCAAACCAATCACACCCGTGCCAATGACGGCCATTTTCTTCGGCAAATCTTGTTGTTCGAAAATCGTATCGCTGGTTAAGATTTTATCGGCAAAACTTTCCCAAGCTGGTAGCACAACGCTTCTAGAACCTGTTGCAATAATGATTTTTTCAGCGTGAATTTCTTTGCCATTGACTTTGATTGTCTGTGGCGCGATAAATTCTGCCGTACCTTCAACTAAAAAATCACGCTTGGCTTCGACACCTTTTAATACACTCGCCACAAAATAATCACGCAGTTTGCGCACATGCGCTAAAGCTTCAGGTATATTTATCTGCAGTTTTTCACCGCCATAAATTCCTTGCTGCGCTAAAACATGCCGGCGATGAAAATCGTGTGCGACTTGAATTAAAACTTTAGAAGGCATGCAACCCACTCGCGCACAAGTTGTACCCAAGGGGCCATGATCAATCAGCACGACGCTGTCGGTTTGTTTACGCACTTCTTTAAAAGCAGATAAGCCGGCAGTACCGGCACCGATAATTGCGACCTTAACTTTTTGCATATTTAGCCTTTTTAACCAGTAAAGTAATGTTTATTCACTATACCACTGTCCATAGAATTGGGCCAAAATATGCTATGATGCCTAACCACTAATTAATTCATGAGGTGAGTATGTCGATTTGGAAAATGCCAATTAGCATCGAAGACGTTAGCCAACGCAGCCAAAACACCATGTCAGAACATTTGGGCATTGAATTTACTGAAGTCGGTGATGATTACTTGCTAGCGACAATGCCGGTTGATCATCGCACCCAGCAACCCTTAGGCATTATGCATGGCGGCGCTTCTTGTGTATTAGCCGAAACAGTCGGCTCAACCGCGGCAAATTATTGTGTCGATCAAAACACACATTATTGCGTGGGCTTGGATATTAATACCAACCATATTCGTTCGATGCGCGAAGGCGCAGTATTTGCCAAGGCCATGGCCTTGCATTTAGGTCGCAGCACTCAAGTGTGGGAAATCAAAATTACCAATAAAGACGGTAAGTTAGTCTCAATCAATCGACTCACCATGGCAGTACTGAATCGTTCTTAAGGCCCTCTATGGATACCTTAAATTTAACCGCCACTTGCTGGTGAGTTTAACAGCTGATCCATTGCATTGCCTGTAGCCGCAATTGCATTACGCTCTGTGCGATTTGCAAAAAATCGTTTACCGCTATAGGTTATTCCCCCAGCAGCTGCTGTACCGGCGGCACCAGTACCGGCTGCCGCGGCTTTAGTGCTGACCATTAAAGCCGCGGCAGTTTTTAGGCAATGCGTTGCTACCAGCAAACTTAAACCGCCAGTATGCGCTGCACAAAGCACCGCTAAAAGTGCAAAACCAGACAGCGCAACAATGATCATACCCACGGCCACTTTTCCCCAAAACGGTGTTTGATTAATATGTGCTGCCATTCTTTGCACTTGGGTTTTAGCATGATTATCGTTGGGAGATTTGATCAGCGCTGTGGTTGTTGTAACACAGTGGCGCAAGGTATTTTGAAACGCTGGCTGATTAGTGGGAATTTTATCTCTTTGTGCTTGTACTATTTCAAAAAATAGTTGTGCATTTGGATTATCTTCACCTGACACTTTTTTAAGTTCTGCAATTGATATATTAAGTTGATGTTCTGCCACTCTACTCGACTGATTAGCAATCCCCTGATAAAGTCCTGCATGAATTTTTACAAGTTTATTAGTTTTGCTAATCGATTCATTGTGCACCTGATCTTTTGCCTTAGCGTCTAAATAATCTGGCAGAGACAATTGGTGTCCCCACGCAAATGCACCGCTTTTTACACCATAAGACCCAGGCGTTCTGAACGTGGCGCCAAGTGGTGCAAAATTACTGCCAACCACTAACTCTTGCATAGCCTTTTCTTGGTTCTCATTTGATGAATCTTCTGGAAATATTTTTTCAGCAATCCAACGCTTAGTACTTCCTAAAAATGCTGACATTGTGCGATCTTGACCACTGGCGCAAAGTGCTGCTGCCAAAGTATCGCCATCCACCTGATTGATACTATCGGCAAGATCAGCAAGTCGTGCCGCTCGGGATGAAGTGCGTGAACCATCTTTCATTTCCGCCGCCATCATTGAACCCGGACCATTGACTGGTGTTGAGGCGTAGATAAACTTTATACTTGAATCATCTGCATTTACCGCTTTACAGGCTTGCCTTAAAATATCGACCATGGTGGTTTCTGAGTTTAAATTTAAAGGTCCTGACGGTGTGACTAAATGATGTAGATGAATCTTTTTTATCTTATCAGCAGGAACTTTATCTTTGTTCAATTGCTCACATACCGCCTCTGCCATGGCGATTAAATTTTGCTTGGCGGCTGCAAGCTGTAATGCTGCTGTTGTATGCTTGCCAACATAAACGGGTGAACCCAAACGCACGGTATAACGCTTTTCTGGTTTTTCTTCACCCGCAATCTGTAGCGTTTCAAACGCTATATAAGCATTTTTTAATCCCGGTGGAATATGATAACGCATTTGTGCCGCTAGGCCGTGACCATCTCTTTTTGCTAATTGATGCATCGCCGCATTGGCTTTTTGAAATGCTAATGGCGCTTTGCTGTGAAAGCTAGTCGCAGAAATTTCTTTATCATCTAAAGCCGGATGTGAAATTTCACGCATTGCTTCTAAGCTTTTTTTTTGCGCTGCAGTTAAATGCGTGATGGGAATTTCTTTACGAGTATAAGTAACGTTTTTTTCTTCTATATTTGCTGTTTTGGTAATCTCTAACTCAAGCGCCGGCTCTAGCGTACTCGACCACCAACGATAATATAATAATAATTTCTCAAGACCAGCATCGT
>JAHZKQ010000124.1 GCA_022600315.1 Gammaproteobacteria bacterium | reverse complement strand
GGGTAAGAAAATATCAAACTTGCCAGCATAATAGTCTACTGTCACCACTTGCCAGTTTAAAATCACAAAGCCTACAGCAATAATTAATACCAATAACCAAAATGCATAAATAATATATCGCATGACCCTTTTCCTTGGTTTTAATCAGAGATGCACATGCCAAACCCAGAGCAATGCGGCATAGCCGCATCACTCTGGACCAAACATTAATAACCAGACATCAGCCTGAAAGCATTTATTATTAAGCTAGCAGCAAGCCCTGTCAACGAAATAGAATATTCGATTATTAACTATTCGTTGTCGTCTTTTTTCTGCATCTTCTCTTTTAGGAGGTCGCCCAAGGTTGTCTTAGTCGGTGCATCACTGCTGGCAGAACGTGCTGAAGCCTTCTTCTCACCACGTGGTGTCTCGGTAGCCTTACGTGAAACTTGCAGTTGATGTGACTTGCGATCAACGTTCAGTACTTTTACTTCAACCTCATCACCTTCTTTAAGCACATCAGTTAACTCATTGACGTGGTCTTGACTATATTCTGCAATTCGCAGCACGCCACTCACATCATCATTCAGTTTTACCGTTGCTTGCTTAGCATCAACCGCTGTTACCTGCACTTTAATCACAGCATCTTTATCATGACTTTCCATGAATTTTGAAATTGGATCATTTTGCAGTTGCTTGACACCCAGTGAAATCCGTTCACGTTCTGGATCAATCGCTAAGATAATCGCTTCCACTTCGTCACCTTTCTTATAGCCACGCACAGCTTCTTCACCAGGCTCCAACCAAGAAATATCTGATAAGTGCACTAAACCATCGATACCACCATCAAGACCAATGAAAATCCCAAAGTCAGTAATCGAACGAATCTTACCGCTGACTTTATCGTCTTTTTGATGCTTCTCGGCAAACTCTGCCCATGGATTCATCTTGCATTGCTTAATACCCAAAGAAATACGTCGACGGTCTTCATCAATATCCAAGACAATCACTTCGGTTTCGTCACCGACTTTCACGACTTTGCTCGGATGCACGTTTTTGTTGGTCCAGTCCATTTCTGACATATGCACCAAACCTTCAACACCTTCTTCAATTTCAACAAAGCAGCCATAATCGGTAATGTTAGTAATACGACCAACTAAACGTGTTTCTGCTGGGTAACGGCGGGCAATATTTTCCCATGGATCCTCACCTAGCTGTTTAACACCTAGCGAAACACGATTCTTGTCGCGATCAAATTTTAAAACTTTTACTTTAATTTCATCACCAACATTTAATACCTCGCTTGGATGCTTAACACGCTTCCAAGCCATATCAGTGATATGCAGTAAACCATCAACACCACCCAAATCAACAAAGGCACCGTAGTCGGTAATGTTTTTAACAATACCTTTAACTTCTTGGCCTTCTTGTAATTGATCTAAACGAGCTTGACGTTCTGCGCTGGTTTCATCTTCCATAACCGCACGTCTTGAAACGACGATATTATTGCGCTTTTGATCCATTTTAATAATTTTAAATTCTAGCTCTTTACCTTCAAGATAACCTGGATCGCGCACCGGCTTCACATCAACCAAAGAGCCCGGCAAGAAGGCTCGCACCGAACCTAACGCAACCGTAAAACCACCCTTAACACGCTCGATAATTAAACCGGTGATGGTTTCATTATCTTGATGAGATTTTTCTAAGCTTAGCCATTCTCTAGCACGCTTAGCTTTTTCACGGGATAAACGGGTTTGACCAAAACCATTTTCAATGGTTTCAATCACTACATCGACTTCATCACCAACATTAATTGAATCGCTGCCAAATTCATTAATCGAAATAACATCGTCGGATTTTAATCCGGCGTTTAAAGTGACTCGACCGGAACGGATATCAACGATGGTGGCTTTAACCACAGCACCAGGCTCAAAAGAAGTGGTTGATAAACTCTCTTCAAATAATTCTGCAAAATTCTCAGACATATTACTCTCAAATATGATCCAGCTTGTTGGATCGGTTAATCATGCCATAGATAACATGATGTTTGTTTCTCTTCTAAATAAACTTAGAAGACCCTATTGATGTGATCGCTCACAATCGCAAATACCTCGTCGACACTTATCTTGTCAGTATCGATTAAAATCACATCTGGCGCCGGCTTGGCCGGGGAACAGTCGCGATGTTCGTCTCGGTAATCACGCTTTACGAGTTCTTCACGGACTTCGCGAAGGCTAACATTAATCCCCTTCTCTTTCAACTGGTTAAATCGTCTTTCGGCACGAGTTTCAGGACTCGCGGTCAAATAAAACTTTAATACCGCATCAGGAAAAATCACCGTTCCCATATCACGCCCATCAGCGACTAAACCCGGAGCCTTTCGAAAAGCTCGCTGGCGATCTAATAAACTCGCTCTAACCTCTGGAATTGCCGAGACTTTTGAGGCCATCTTTGAGCAAGCCTCACTGCGAATCTCAAGCGTAATATCATGCCCATCGGCCAAGAGGCGTTGCTCAGGCGTTAACTCCAGCTGCACAGCATTTAAGGCGGGCATTAGAGTAACAACATCCTCGATCGAAAGTTGATAGCGCAATACCGCCCAAGCAAACACTCGATACAACATGCCACTATCCAGACAACCCCAACCCAACGACTCTGCCAAGCGCTGAGAAATGGTGCCTTTACCGGTGCCACTTAAGCCATCAAAGGTAATCACTGGAACTGTCTGCGTCATTGCGCCTCCAATTGCATGCCAAGTTGACTGGCAAGTTGAGTAAAGTTTGGAAATGAAGTGGCAACATTATCACAATCACTAATAACAACCGGACCACTGGCAATACTGCCGGCTATCGCAAAAGCCATGGCAATACGATGATCATGAAAACTATCCACCTTACCTCGCGTAAACTGCCCACCTCGTACTTTTATGCCATCGTCCAAGGTTTCAGAATCGATCCCCAGCGCTTTTAAACCCAGATGCATTGCCTCAATTCGATCGGTTTCTTTGACTCGTAGTTCGCGAGCATTAGTTAAAATAGTTTCACCTTTTGCACTAGCGGCGGCAATTAGAATAATCGGAAACTCATCAATCGCTAATGGCACTAATTCTGCTGGAATTTTAATGCCGGTTAATGGCGCGTAACAAACTTCAATATCGGCAATAGCCTCATCGGCAACCGTGGTAAAATTGGTTAAATGAATATGAGCACCCATTAATTTTAAAATATCAATAATGCCAGTTCGAGTCGGATTAACTCCAACTCGCTTTAAAATGATTTTTGAGCCCGGATTAATGCTGGCGGCTACCATAAAAAATGCCGCCGAAGAAATATCGCCCGGCACTTGTATATTAATGGCTTGTAATTCATGCCCACCGTCAAGACTCACCATCAACCCATACACATCAAGTGAACAACCAAAAGCCCTTAATAAACACTCTAAATGATCACGTGAAGCAGCTGGCTGAATAACGGTAGTTTTACCTTCTGCATAAAGCCCGGCTAATAATATTGCTGATTTAACTTGTGCGCTAGCAATTGGCAATGCGTATTGAAAAGCGTTTAATGGCGCTTGGCCCCTAATTTTTAGTGGCGGCGTGCCATTTTTTGTGGCCGTAATTTTAGCACCCATGGCGGCTAATGGATCAACGATGCGTTGCATGGGCCGCTGACTTAGGGACGCATCACCAATTAATTCACTATCAAAACGTTGCCCAGCTAAAAGACCAGCAAGCAAACGCATCCCCGTGCCAGAATTACCAAGATCCAAAGCCTGCTGTGGTGCTTTAAGGCCGTACAAACCAACCCCTTTGACGATTGCGCAATCACCATTAAGATCAATATCGACACCCAATTCACGCAAGGCTGCCAAAGTTGCTAAGTTATCCGCACCACATAATAAGCCCTGTATTTTACTGGTGCCATTAGCAATCGCCGCCAACATTAATGCACGGTGCGAAATAGATTTATCGCCTGGTACTTGTATGCTACCTTGCAAACTGGCCGCTGGCGTTGAAATAAAGTTTAGCTGAGTTTTCATCAATCCTATGGTAGCAGGTTAAGCGAAAAAGCCAACCACTTCTGAACTAATGCGGCTGCATAGATTCACTAGCTGACAACGATAAGAGCTCTGGCCCAGCAAGCACCTGTTCGCCAATTTGACTAAGCTGTACCAATAAAGCATGGTATTCCTGCAAACTTAAGGTAATACTATTGCTTGACGCCAATGCTGTAGCTGGCTGGATTTTTTGTGGTGCTAGCGCAATCGGCAAGTCTATTTGCGTTAGCTCTCGTTGCATGTTTTGCATTTGCTGAGTTAAATCCTCTACTTGCTGCTGGGAATTTTTAAGCTCATGGTTTAGCTGTTCGATCTGCTGCGATAATTTTTTACGATTTTGATAACTTTGCTCAAGATCCAATAATGGCAAATAAGGCGTTAACACCTGAGCTAACAATTCACTCAACGGATGCTGACTGCTAAAAAAACCACTCACCGTCGCATCTAGCTTGTCACAATAAAGCTTTATCTGATAGGTTAAACTTACCACCGTATTATTATCTTTGATTGTCTGACGCATTAAATAAACAGTGGCGGCTAGCTTAGCAGGCACTTTATGACTCGCGCAATATTTATCAATTAATTCATTAAGTTGTTTTTTATAAATTTCTAGGGGCATAATTTTCTCCTGCAATAGATTGCTGCTTTGCTAAAAATTCACTGATTTCTCTAGCTAGCAAAGCTGACTGGCAACCAATAAGCTGTTGCTGTAATTGCGGCAATAATAATTTAAGGTTAGTCTGCGACCAGGTTTTTTGGATTGAATTAACATGCACAGAATTGCTGGCAACAATACTGACTTGCTGCTTACACACTGCAAGCAATTGACTTAATACCATGTCGCTATTGAGTTTAGATTTTGAATCGGATACTTGAAACCAGGCTGACTGAGAGTATTTACTGTTAAGTTGCGTGCTTTGTTTTATTTGGGTTAATAGCGTCTTATAGGATTGGCTGCGCTCTGCCTCAGGTTTTGCAATATCTAATAAATGAGTGAGCGAAACTGTAAGTTTGCGCAAAACAGGAGTTAAGTCTGATTTTAGCAAATGTGCTAGCATATTACGCAAATGATAATTTTGCTCTAAAGAAAGTATATTGTAGCGCATAAGAATTAAATTAAACTCGCTAACAAGCTGCATAAAATTCAGTAAGCAATCGGCGGGGTTATTTGCTAGACGAATACAGCGATTAATTAGCATTTGCATACTATGATAACGACTGGCGATATCATTGCGCTGCTTCACCAAAATTGCCAAGTCTACTAGCTCCTGGCTTGTATTAATATTAATTCTTTGTCCGAGTTTATTTAGCACCGGTAATAAACGTGACAACGGCTGCAAACGAACGACCAAATTCGCAACCGTGTCACTAGCACTGACCTTAATTAATGTGAAAATTTGCTTAATAAGCT
>JAHZKQ010000123.1 GCA_022600315.1 Gammaproteobacteria bacterium | reverse complement strand
CCACATTAAAAACATGGTACCGGTAACCAGCGTCACTACCGCAGTAAAGTAAAAATTAAAATTCGGATTAGGAACAACGTTAGAGCTCACTAAAAACTTCGCTGCACCTAAGCCTTGCATCACCGATAATAAGAGTGTGGCGTAACGAATATATTGATTGGTTTTACGTCGGCCTGCTTCACCTTCTTTTTTAAGTTGTTGCAACTTTGGTGACACCGACCCAAACATTTGAATGATAATCGAGGCGGAAATATATGGCATAATCGACAAACCAAATAAAGTCATACGACTAAAAGCACCACCTGAAAAGAGGTTAAACATACCAAGCAAACCATTTTCATGCTGATGAAATAAATTTGCTAAGGCAATCGGATTAATACCCGGAACTGGAATATAAGCACCTAAACGAAATACCGCGATACAAAGCACCACAAACCACAGACGACGCCACAACTCAGATAAACCACCTGAAGCAAGTGCACTACCGAGTTTTGGACCTGCTGGCATATTTTATTTCCTCAAAAATGCTGTGTTAAACGGTCTTTTAGCTTTCTATTTTACCGCCGGCTTTTTCAATCGCCGCTTTCGCACCCTTTGTTACTCGAATTCCTTTTAAAGTCACGGCTTTTTCAAGTTTGCCTGATAAGAATACCTTAGCTGTAAGAATACGATCAGAGATAAGATTCGCAGCTTTTAATGCCGCTAAATCGATAACATCGGCATCAACAAAATTAAGTTCTTGCAAACGAATTTCGGCATGCACCAAGGCTTTGCGTGAAGTAAAACCAAACTTTGGTACCCGACGTTGCAATGGCATTTGCCCACCTTCAAAACCAGATTTGTGATAACCACCGGAGCGCGAATGCTGACCTTTATGACCGCGACCACAAGTTTTACCTTTAGTGCAGCCAATACCACGGCCTACACGTCGCTTGCTAGCGCGCGAACCCGCTTCAGCTTTAATTGTATTTAACCGCATTTAAATTTCCTCAACTTTTAAAAGATACGAAACTTTTTTGATCATGCCACGGTTACACGGTGTATCGATCACTTCAACGCTGTGATTAATTCGACGCAAACCTAAACCGGTAACACATTCCAGATGATTAGGACTGCGACCAAATTTACTGCGGATTAATGTGACTCTTAATTTATTCGCCATGCTTACTCGCCTATAATTTCTTTGACTGATTTACCACGCTTAGCCGCTACCGATTCCGGCGTCGACATGCTCAATAAACCTTTAATGGTAGCGCGAACTACATTCACTGGATTACTCGAACCCACGGTTTTCGCTAAAATGTTTTCCACACCCATCACTTCAAATACCGCACGCATTGCATTACCAGCAATTACACCAGTACCTTTAGAAGCTGGTAACATCACCACACGACTAGCGCCGTAACGGGAACGGATGGGGTGTTGCAAGGTTTTATTCTTTAATGGCACTTTAACCATATTGCGTCGTGCATCTTCCGTCGCTTTTTGAATAGCTACCGGCACTTCACGCGCTTTACCACTACCAAAACCCACTTTACCTTCGCCATCACCGGCAACCACTAACGCGGAAAAACCAAAAATACGGCCACCTTTTACCACTTTAGAAGTACGTCGTACTGAAACCAGTTTTTCAACGATACCATCTGTGGTTGTATCTGCACCTGCGTCACGCATGTTTATTACCTTCTAAAGTTAAAACTCAATACCACCTTCACGGGCGGCATCGGCTAATGCTTTGACTCGACCGTGAAATCTAAATCCAGAACGATCAAAAGCCACTTGTTTAATGCCCGCTTTAATTGCACGCTCGGCAATTAATTTACCTACTTCTGCAGCGGTAGTTTTATTACCGCCGTATAATTTCTTTTCTTTTATCGCCGCTTCTAGACTAGAAGCTTGCGCTAATACTTTGTCGCCACTCGGTGCAATAACCTGCGCATAAATATGATTGGCAGAACGATGCACACTTAAACGCACTTGACCCAAGGTTTTAATTTTGGCGCGCGTTTTTCGCGTTCGACGAATTCGTGATTGTTTTTTACTTTTTATCATTTCTTTTTACCTTCTTTCAGCGAAATACGCTCATCAGCGTAGCGAATTCCTTTGCCTTTGTAAGGTTCTGGCGGCCGAATCGCACGGATATTTGCTGCCACCTGACAAACTTTTTGTTTATCTGAACCTTTCACAATAACGTCCGTATTACTTGGCGTTTCAACTGTAACGCCTTCTGGCATTTCCATTTTTACTGGATGTGAAAAACCCACCGTTAAATCTAAAACTTTACCTTGCGCTTTAGCACGATAACCAACGCCCACTAATTTTAATTCACGCTGAAAACCTTCGTGCACCCCAGTGACCATATTATTCACCAAAGCCCGCATCGTGCCCGCCAAGGCATTGGCTTCAATGGCATCATTAGCAGGCGCAAATTCAATGCTATTGTCTGCATGCTTGATTTTTACATCAGCATGAATCAATTGCTGTAATTGTCCCAACTTGCCTTTAACCGTTAAGTTTTGTCCTGATAATTGGACATCAACACCGGTTGGCACTGTAATGGGTTTTCCTCCGATTCGGCTAGCCATGCTAAACTCCTAACTGACGTAACATAAGACTTCACCACCCAAACCTTGGTGACGAGCTTTACGGTCTGACATCACTCCTTTCGAAGTTGAAATAACCGCAACACCCAAACCACCCTTTACGGTAGGCAATTCGTCTTTTGCTTTATAAACACGTAACCCCGGTCTACTCACACGTTTAATGTTTTCAATAACCGGCGCTTCTTGATAGTACTTAAGGTCAATAACCAGTGAAGTTTTTACACCTTCAGCTTCAGTTTTATAACCTATAATGTAACCCTCATCTTGCAACACTTGTGCCAAGGCAGTTTTTAATGTTGAAGCCGGCATACGCACTTCAATTTTTTTCACCGCTTGGGCATTGCGAATCCGGGTTAGCATATCTGAAATAGGATCTTGCATACTCATAATTTTTCTCCTGGCCTACCAACTTGCCTTACGCAAGCCTGGCACAAAACCACGCATTGCAGCAATTCGCAAACAAATTCGACACAAACCAAACTTACGCAGTGTGCCATTAGGTCGGCCACAACGTTGACAGCGTTCACGGATCCGTATTGAACTCTCATCACGCTTACGCTTGCTAAGCTTTAACATCGCATCATAATCCGACTCTTGCCTGATAAGTTTTTTCAACTTATCGCGAGTTTGTTTACGATTAGTCGATAATTTAATGCGCTTTAAATTGCGTTGTATCGCGCTTAATTTAGCCATAAAAATACCTCAGTCTTTAAAATCATCTTTTAGTGGAAATCCGAACGCACGTAACAATGCATCCGCTTCCTGGTTGTTAGTCGCCGTGGTTGTTAACGTGATATCTAAACCACGCATTGCATCAACCGTATCGTAATTTATTTCTGGGAATACGATCTGCTCTTTAATTCCCAAAGTGTAATTACCACGGCCATCAAAAGCCCGTGCAGTAAAACCACGAAAGTCACGAATTCGCGGAATAGCAATCATAATTAAACGCTGTAAAAAATCATACATGCGATCACGGCGCAAGGTCACCTTACAACCAATCGGCCAACCTTCACGAAGTTTAAAGCCAGCGATTGATTTACGCGCCTTGGTCGTTAGTGGCTTTTGACCACTGATTTTAGTCATATCACCAATAGCATTCGCCAGAACTTTTTTATCGCCAAGCGCCTCACCCAATCCCATATTTAATGTGATCTTGGTAATACGTGGCACTTGCATTACGCTACTGTAATTAAATTGTTCCTTCAGTTGTGGCACAATTTTATCACGATACAATTGTTGTAAACTTGTCATAACCTACACTCTATACGTCTACGACTTCGCCATTGGATTTAAAATAGCGAACCTTTTTACCGCCAACGTCTTTAAAACCAACGCGGTCGGCCTTGTTGCTGATTGGATTAAGCAGCGCTAGATTAGATATATGAATACCTGCTTCACGCTCAATAATTCCACCTTGTGTGCCTGCCTGAGGATTGCCTCGAACATGTTTTTTAACCATGTTGATGCCTTCAACTAAGACACGATCTTTTTTTACAAACTTGATGACTTTACCACTACGTCCCTGATCCTTGCCTGCTAGAGCAATGACCATGTCACCAATTTTAATTTTTTTTGCCATCGTTATTTCACCTTTCGCAACAAATTCGTTATAGCACTTCAAGCGCTAAGGAAACAATTCGCATAAAGTTTTTGCGCAGCTCTCTTGTCACCGGTCCAAAAATACGGGTTCCAATTGGTTGGTTCTGCGCACTCAATAATACTACTGCATTGCTATCGAAACGCACTAAAGAACCATCATCACGCCGCACACCTTTGCGAGTTCTAACCACAACCGCGCGCATGACATCACCTTTTTTCACTTTGCCACGCGGAATCGCCTCTTTAATGCTGACTTTAATCACATCGCCAATATTTGCATAACGACGTTTTGAGCCTCCTAGCACTTTAATACACATCACCCGACGGGCACCGCTGTTATCTGCTACATTAACGACCGATTGTGTCTGAATCATTTTTCTTCTCCGCCTTAGGCTGCTGTTTCAGCGCGTTCTTTAACTTCAGCCAATACCCAACTTTTCGTTTTTGAAAGTGGACGTGACTCGCGCACAATAACAATATCACCCATTTGCGCGATATTTTCAGCGTCGTGTGCATGCACCTTAGTGGAACGCTTAATGTATTTACCATATACCGGATGTTTAACGCGACGTTCAATCTTCACAATAATGGTTTTATCCATTTTATTGCTAACCACAATACCCGTTAAACTGCGAGCAACTTTAGCTGTACCTGTATTCATGCACGCTCCCCTTTTTCTTGTAACACAGTTCTAATTCGTGCAATAGAACGGCGCACACGTTTGAAATGATGTGGCTTTGGCGCTTCACCACCGCCTTTTTGCATGCGCAAATTTAATTGTTCACGCAGCAATGCCAATAATTCTTCTTGCAATTCCGCTGGCGTTTTATCACGTAGCTCTTGTGCTTTCATAATCAACCTCGTTCCCGCACTACAAATGCTGTTTTAACTGGTAGCTTAGCCGCCGCACGCTGGAAGGCTAATCGTGCTAAATCTTCTGGAACACCTTCAATCTCAAACATCATGCGACCAGGTTGCACCAACGCCACCCAATATTCGACATTACCCTTACCTTTACCTTGCCGAACTTCCAAAGGTTTTTTAGAAATAGGTTTGTCCGGAAAAATACGAATCACAATTTTACCGCCACGTTTAACCGCACGTGTAATCGCCCGTCTTGCCGCTTCAATTTGACGTGCCGTAATTCGTGCATGTGCACTAGCGCGTAAACCATATTCGCCAAAACTCACTTTATTGCCGCGCGTGGCAACACCACGATTACGGCCTTTAAAATCTTTGCGAAACTTTCTGCTTTTAGGTTGCAACATGATTAACTATTCCTCATCACTCTTTTGGGCGCCAAGCTTAGCTCGTTGAATATTTTTAGGCTTATGCACTTCACCCTTAAAAATCCAAACCTTAACTCCGATAATGCCGTAAGTTGTTTCAGCTTCAGCAGTATTGTAATCAATATCGGCACGTAGAGTATGTAATGGCACACGACCTTCACGGTACCACTCCGTACGTGCAATTTCCGCACCGGCTAAACGACCACTCAAGCGTACTTTCACACCTAGCGCGCCCGCACGTAAAGTTGACTGCACCGCCCGCTTCATAGCCCGACGAAACATAATCCGGCGTTCTAATTGTTGCGCAATATTTTCAGCCACCAACTTAGCATTTAATTCTGGTTTGCGAATCTCTTTAATAGAAACATGCACCGGCATATTAATCATGCGTGAAATTTCATTTTTTAATGATTCAATTTCACCGCCTTTTTTACCAATAATCGCGCCCGGTCTGCCGCTATATATTTCAATGCGCGCATTACGTGCTGGACGCTCAATTTTAATATGGCTGACGGCCGCAGATTTTAAGCGCTTAAATAGATAATCACGAATGGTTAAATCCTGGTTTAGATACTCAGCATAGTTGCTACCAGCATACCACTTAGAACCCCAGTCTTTACTGATACCTAAACGAATGCCGTGTGGATTAACTTTCTGACCCATTTATTTCTCTCCTTCATCAGCAACCACTACGGTAACATGGCAAGTGCGTTTTAAAATACGTGCCGAACGCCCACGCGCCCTAGCTCTAAAGCGACGATGTGTTGGACCTTCATCGACATAAATTTTTGCCACCGTCAGTTCGTCAATATCTGCGGCATCATTGTGTTCTGCATTAGCAATCGCAGAATTTAAAACTTTTTTAATAATGGCCGCAGCTTTTTTGGTACTAAACTTTAATAAATGCACCGCATCTTCGGCGTGCATACCGCGAATCTGATCGGCCACCAAGCGTGCTTTTTGGGCAGAGATCGAAGCATATTTTAACTTTGCTGCAACTTCCATCGCCTAATCCCCCTTCTTCACTTTACGATCACCCGAGTGTTGGCCAAATTTACGTGTTATTGCAAACTCACCAAGCTTATGTCCAACCATATCTTCAGAAATATAAACCGGTACATGATTACGACCATCGTGTATTGCGATCGTTAAACCAACCATTTCTGGAATAACCATCGAACGTCGCGACCAAGTTTTGATTGGACGCTTAGAATTAGTTTTAACCGCCTCATTCACTTTCTTTTCTAAGTGATGATCGATAAAAGGCCCTTTACGTGTTGATCTTGGCACTAGCTATAATCCTCTATTTATTTCTTACGCCGGTCACGAATAATCATTTTCTTCGTGCGTTTGTTCTTACGGGTTTTGTAACCTTTGGCTGGAATTCCAGAAAAACTTACTGGATGACGTCCGCCAGAAGTACGCCCTTCACCACCACCATGCGGGTGATCCACTGGATTCATTGCAACTCCACGCACATGCGGGCGTCTACCGCGCCAACGTTTGGCTCCAGCCTTACCAAGTTGACGTAAATTATTTTCTGCATTCGACACTTCACCAATGCAGGCGCGACAATTTACTAATACCTTACGCATTTCCCCAGAACGTAATCGTAAAATTGCGTGTACTCCTTCACGTGCAGCCAATTGCGCAGAGGTTCCAGCGCTACGAATCAATTGTGCACCTTTACCAGGCTTTAACTCAATGCAATGCACCACTGAACCCAATGGAATGTTTTGTAGTGGTAAACAATTACCGGGTTTAATCGGTGCTTGTTCACCTGACATCACTTCACTGCCAGGACGCAAACCTTTTGGCGCGATAATATAACGACGTTCACCATCGGCATATAAAATTAATGCTAAATGCGCGCTGCGATTAGGATCATATTCAAGCCGCTCAACACGCGCTGGGACACCCACCTTATCACGTTTAAAATCGACCATACGATAATGACGTTTATGCCCACCACCACGATGACGCATAGTGATTCGACCGGCATTGTTGCGGCCACTAATGCGTTTTTTAGGTAATAATAAACTGCGCTTAGGCTTACCTTTATGTAGCTCAGGACTCACTACCTTAACCGTGCCACGTTGGCCTGGGGTAATCGGTTTTAATTTAATTAATGGCATAACTCAATACTCCTAAGCTTGCCCAGCTAAATCAATTTCTTGACCCGCTGCCAATGAAACATAAGCCTTTTTCCAATCGGAACGCTTACCGCG
Organism: Gammaproteobacteria bacterium; assembly: GCA_022600315.1. Lineage (GTDB taxonomy): Bacteria > Pseudomonadota > Gammaproteobacteria > Coxiellales > Coxiellaceae > JAHZKQ01. The sequence goes on along the minus strand of JAHZKQ010000123.1, from coordinate 3,424 downwards.
AGTACGCTTAAAACTGGTGCGCTTACCTTTAACATTGATAATACGTACCTGTTTTACGCTCACATTAAACAGTTTTTCGACCGCAGTTTTAATGAGCGGTTTATTCGCCGTGCTTGCCACTTTGAAAACATACTGACGATAGCCTTGGCTGCTCGTCGCGCCTTTTTCAGACACATGCGGTGCTAATAATACGTTGTAAAGTCCAGCAGTACTCACGACAATCTCTCCTCAAACTTAGCCAGTGCCGCTTGAGTTATTAATATTTTTTCAAAATTAATTAAGCTCACTGGATTAACTTTATCTACCGTCAACACTGCAACATGCGGCAAATTACGCACTGCCAGTTCTAGATTACGGTTAGGTTCGTCATTAATAATCAACACATTACTCAGACTTAATTCTTTTAATTTATTGGCCAATAATTTGGTTTTTGGTTCATTCCAATCAAGCTTTTCTAACACTACCAAGCGTTCTTGACGATTTAATTCAGCAAGTATAATGGCCATGGCCCGCTTATACATTTTCTTGTTAACTTTTTGGCTGTAATTGCGCGGTTTCGCAGCAAATGTCTGGCCACCACTGCGCCAAATTGGACTGCTGCTGGTACCCGCACGTGCCCGACCCGAACCTTTTTGTCGCCATGGCTTCGCACCACCACCGCTAACTTCAGCGCGAGTTTTTTGCGCTTTACTACCTTGACGTTTGCCCGCCAAATAAGCATTCACAACTTGATGCACCAAACCTTCATTAAAGGGCAATTCAAAAATTTCCGGTTTAATCTCAACCGCTTTTTTGGTATCTAGGGTTGCTAATTTCATTGCCCGCCTCGCTTAGTCTTGGTTTTCATTGCCGGCATAATTACCACCGTTCCACCTGGCGCTCCAGGCACCGTACCACTGACTAAAATTAAATTACGCTCAACATCAACCTTAACAATTTGCTGATTTTGGACAGTACACTTCACATTACCCATCTGCCCCGCCATTTTTTTGCCTTTGAAAACTCGGCCTGGTGTTTGACACTGACCAATTGAGCCCGGCGCACGATGTGATAATGAGTTACCGTGAGTCGCATCTTGCATATGAAAGTTATGACGTTTAACCACACCAGCAAAACCTTTACCTTTACTGGTTGCGATCACATCAACCATTTGTGCTTCATTAAATAGTTCGACGTTTAACTGGTCACCGGCTTTAGCTTCACTCATTTCACCTTCAGCTAAGCGAAATTCACGCATCATATTACCCGCTTCAACCTTAGCTTTAGCGTAGTGTCCTGCCAAAGATTTATTAACGTGTCGTGCCAATCGGCTGCCCGCGGTAATTTGGATGGCACGATAGCCATCAACTTCAGGAGTTTTCACCTGAGTAATGCGATTAGGGACAACTTCAATGACCGTTACCGGAATTGAATTGCCAGTTTCAGTGAACACCCGCGTCATGCCGCACTTGCGTCCCACTAGTCCTATTGACATTGTCGTATCTCCACGATGTTTAATAACCAAAAAACAGTGTATATTTTGGCTACTACCGGCTAAAGGCCCACAAGATTAACTCATTCCAAGACCAAAGCCAAATACTATTTACAGATCAAAAGCTAGCTTTCAATCCTTTATACCTGCCACCTACACAGCTTGCGGCAAAGACATTTACTCTACGCTGATTTGTACATCAACGCCTGCGGCTAAATCCAACTTCATCAAAGCATCCACTGTCTTCTCAGTTGGTTGATAAATATATACCAAGCGCTTGTGGGTACGGATCTCATACTGATCACGCGCGTCCTTGTTAACGTGCGGAGAGATCAACACAGTAAAACGCTCAGTCTTAGTCGGCAACGGAATTGGTCCCCGAATCGTTGCCCCTGTGCGCTGCGCCGTTTCCACAATCTCCCGCGTTGAGCGGTCGATTAGCTTGTGATCAAAGCCCTTTAGCTTGATCGTAATACGTTGACTGTTTTTTACTGCCATAATAAGTTACTCAATAATTTTGCTAACAACACCGGCACCTACGGTACGGCCACCTTCACGAACCGCAAAACGTAAACCGTCTTCCATCGCAATCGGTGCAATTAATTCCACCACTACCTTGATGTTATCTCCAGGCATCACCATCTCTACTCCAGACGGTAATTCAACCGCTCCGGTCACATCCGTCGTGCGAAAATAAAATTGCGGACGATAACCTTTGAAAAATGGCGTATGTCGTCCACCTTCTTCTTTCGATAATACGTATATCTCCGCTTCAAACTTCGTATGCGGCGTGATCGAACCCGGCTTCGCCAATACCTGACCCCGCTCCACTTCTTCTCGCTTCGTGCCGCGTAGCAATACACCCACGTTATCGCCCGCTTGGCCTTCATCCAATAGCTTGCGAAACATCTCAACACCCGTACACGTCGTCTTCGTGGTCTCTTTAATACCTACAATCTCAACTTCTTCGCTGACTTTGACAATCCCACGTTCAATACGTCCCGTCACTACCGTGCCGCGGCCTGAAATCGAAAATACATCTTCAATCGGCATCAAAAACGGTTTATCAACATCCCGTTTCGGCGTCGGAATATATTCGTCCATCGTCTCAACTAATTTAACCACCGACGGAACACCAATCTCACTCGCATCACCTTCTAAGGCCTTTAACGCTGAGCCCACCACAATCGGTGTGTCATCACCTGGAAATTCATAGCTGCTTAACAAGTCTCGAACTTCCATCTCAACTAACTCTAACAACTCCGCGTCATCTACCATGTCCGCTTTATTCAAATACACCACAATGTAAGGCACACCCACTTGGCGCGCTAATACAATATGTTCACGCGTCTGAGGCATAGGGCCATCTGCTGCCGATACCACTAAAATCGCGCCATCCATCTGTGCCGCACCCGTAATCATGTTCTTTACATAATCCGCGTGACCCGGACAGTCTACGTGCGCATAGTGACGCTTGTCCGTTTGGTATTCAACGTGCGAGGTCGCAATCGTAATACCACGCGCTTTCTCTTCCGGCGCTTTATCAATATCTTCAAACTTAAACGATTCCCCGCCAAACTTCTCCGCTAAACACTTCGTCAACGCCGCCGTTAGCGTCGTCTTACCATGATCTACGTGACCAATCGTGCCTACATTCACGTGCTCTTTATCACGTACGAATTTTTCTCTGCTTGCCATAATTAAAGTCTCCTCAAAACTAAAAACCAAGCCAAACCACCCAAGTGGAGCCCACAACCGGAATTGAACCGGTGACCTCTTCCTTACCAAGGAAGTGCTCTACCCCTGAGCTATGTGGGCAGAAGCCAAAACCGCTCTTCAAGGCAAAACCTTCATCGAGCCGGGATAAACCCAACCCACATACCTCTGCCTTCAGAGAGCGGGTGATGGGAATCGAACCCACACCATCAGCTTGGAAGGCTGAGGTTCTACCGT
>JAHZKQ010000122.1 GCA_022600315.1 Gammaproteobacteria bacterium | reverse complement strand
TTTAGCTTCTTGGATAGCAATTTTCTCATTGTTAACATCAATCACAAACAGCACGTCCGGCAAGCCGCCCATGTTTTTAATACCATCGATACACGCCGCTAATTTATCTTTTTCGCGCATTAAATTTAATAGTTCTTTTTTAGTCATACCATCGAGCGCATTTTCGCTATCAAGCTTTTGCTCAAGCTCTTTTAAACGTTTAATCGATTTACGAATGGTTTTGTAGTTAGTTAACATGCCGCCTAACCAACGGTGATTCACATAAGGCATGCCGCTGCGAATGGCTTCTTCTTTGATAATTTCACGCGCCGCAGGCTTAGTGCCGACAAATAATACCTTGCCACGATTAGCCGCAACGCGACCCAAATAATTTAAGGCATCACGAAAGCGCGGCAGCGTTTCTTCAAGGTTAATGATGTGGATTTTCTGACGGGTACCAAAGATAAAAGGCGTCATCTTTGGGTTCCAATAACGGGCCTTATGGCCAAAATGCACACCGGCTTCCAATAGCTGGCGCATATTAATACTGATCATATTTTTCTCCAGGGTTTAACTTCCACAAACCCCGCCAACCTAACCATTAAGGCACCCAGGTGGGCGTATGGGCCTGTGTGATAACTCATATCAAGCAGCAAAACTGTTTGATACTGCGATTTAGTTACGCAAATAATTTGCGAAATACCGGCATGCTTTATACCATATACCGCTACTAACAACAATATATAAAGGCGAACAGCATATGGGTGTACATATCAAAACCGAACAGGAACTGGCGAAAATGCGGGTCGCAGGGCGCCTGGGGGCTGAAGTCTTAGAGATGATCGAGCCTTTTGTAAAGGCGGGCGTGAGCACCGATGAGCTCAATAATATCTGCCACCAACATATCACCGAAGTGCAACAGGCCATTCCTGCGCCATTAAATTACCACGGCTTTCCCAAATCCATTTGCACCTCGATTAACCACGTGGTCTGCCATGGCATTCCTAGCGATAAGCGCTTGAAAGATGGGGATATTATCAATATCGATGTGACTGTGATCAAGGATGGTTACCATGGCGATACCAGTAAGATGTACTGCGTAGGTGAAGTCACGCCGCTGGCAAAGCGGCTAATGAAGGTCACCCAAGAATGCCTCTATCTTGGCATTAAAATGGTCAAACCCGGCACCCGGCTTGGCGATATTGGCGCTGCGATTCAAAAGCATGCCGAAGCCCAACGGTTTTCAATTGTACGTGAATACTGTGGCCATGGTATTGGCAATGTCTTTCATGAGCCGGAACTGCAAGTCTTGCACTACGGTAGGCCTGGCACCGGCTTAATTCTTGAACCCGGCATGACCTTTACCATCGAGCCCATGGTCAACGCTGGCAAACGCCATGTGAGATTGCTGGGCGATGACTGGACCGTCATCACCAAAGATCGCAAACTCTCGGCGCAATGGGAACACACCTTGGCGGTGACCCAAGATGGTTGTGAGGTATTAACCTTGCGCCAAGGTGAAGTGATTACCTAGAATCAGCCGCTGATTCCAGGTTACATAAGATTGCAGATTGTAGCGCAAACTGGACTAGGCTCTGGCGCTTCATATTCTTGCCATTGCTTATCTGCGTGATCAACGCTCGTCTTAAGGTCCGGTCGCTCAAGCTGAAAATGCAGCATCTGCATTGCATTCACAAAATCGCTTTTTCCCATATTGACGAAAAGACCTACTCGAGTATGCTGCTCTCTAAAAGCTTGTTCAACTGCTTTACAAAGATAAATAAATACTGCTCTGGCATCTGGTTGCGCATTAAATTCCTCGTCTTTAATAAAAAATCCCAGTGCTTTATCATCTATGGTTTTTTTGGATCCTCCGTCAACTTCAGTCTTTACTTCTTTAGGTGCCAATTGAATTGCTTTCAACTTATCTCTAAAATCGGCTAAGGTGGTAATTTCTTCACTAATCGATGTCGTTTCAAGGGCAGTCTTTACTCGTCCTAAATAACGATTAAATAAGTCAATAACTTTTTGCTGCACTTTCGGCACATTGCGTAGCCCGGAACGCGCTTTTTCATAAGCTTCTATATTTGCCTGGTAATGCGATAGTGCTGCAGCTTTATCCTCAGGGTTTAGCTCGGCTTTATCATCGTCCTCGCCAAAAGCTGAAGGACTGTGACTGAAACTATTAGAACCCCCACCCCCTAGGGCTAAAGGATTGCCATCACCATTCGAGCCTTTGATTTCAGTTTGCGCTACTAAATTATGAGTATGCGCTGTTTGTTTTTCTTTTAGGTATATTTCATAACGAGTTTTTGCGCGAGTAGTTATTCCCGTTGTATCACTTGTTTCGAATTCATTTAACTCTTTTTTCCATTCATCATATGTCACTACTTCGGCCACGAAAAATTGCGTTAATTCTTCACTATATCGCCCATCACTACTACAGCTAAAATTAAAACCTGCTTTACCTACTAATACCCGGTCAACGCGGTCATTAGCGGCAAATTCGCTATCAACCTGGGGAAAAATATAGGCCCTTAAATTTATTTTTGCTTGCTCTGCAGTCAAACCCAAGTCCTCAACCAGCACACTAATCACACTCTGTTCGGTAAGGATTTTATGACTCGGATAATTAAATTTAACATCACTACGAGCCAACTCGGCCAATAAATAAGTCTGCCGACTTTTATGAGTTTTTGGGTCTTGAAACTCAAACACTTGTAAATAAAACGCTTGACGCGCTTCAAAAGTTTCATACTGTCTCTTGATTGTTTTGATTGTTGAAGCGATTTTTGAAAGAATATTACTCCCTTGAATATTACCCGCAAAAACTTTTGCAGCATTTTCTTGGGTTAACGCTTCTTTTGATTGGGAGAATACTCGAGTCTTTAAGCCGCCATTAGTGTCATCCCGGAAAGAACTCTTTGTGCGTTCATAGGTAAGATGTTCAATAATCAAATCAGATGTTACTTCTTTTTTTCTTTTTTCATCTGCTCGAGGACTGCCTTCAAGAGAATGAAATTGCTCATTAGGATCCGTTACAGAACCTGTTGTTGATCCTGGCCCAGGAATTTCATCAGTCGGCAACTGAAATTCTCCATCACCTACACCATTTACATCTCCATCTTGACATCTAGGCGAACCCGATAATTCTTGCTCTTCTCGACTACCTTTATCATCCATTTCTCCCACCCCTATATCAATTAATTTAAGTTAAAAAACTTAAAGCTAAAAATAAAAAAATAATTTAACCGCATCGACAAATCGAACTCAAGCCTTTCACCAAACATTTACCAAAAAACATAGTATTTTAATCTTTACTTAAGGAATCTATTGGTTTATGTACTCGATAAATATAGAAACCGCAAAATCTAACCGCCCTAAAAAATAAAACTGAAAGATCTCCTCTCTCACATTCTAT
>JAHZKQ010000121.1 GCA_022600315.1 Gammaproteobacteria bacterium | reverse complement strand
CTAATCTTAAGCCAATGACTGCCGATACCTATTAATATAAAGAGACCGCAAACAATGGTGCTTGCCAAACTATTAAATGTTGCTTGAGTTCTACCTTGATAACTTAGGGCAGTGATTTTCTGCGCCTGAGTTAATAATAACGCCCAAATTGCAAAACCAACTCCCATTAAAAAATATAACCCATTGGCTAGCCAAAGATTATGATTAAGGCTAAATAAAATATAACTTAGCGCCAATAAAATAATCGCTAATATCGAGGTTCTTAACAACGAAATTTTTTGTGCCAACCACGGTAATAACAAACCACCCACTAACACGCCCATTGAGCAGCTAAGTTCAATTACCCCAAAAGTATTTACCTTGGCATGTAGGATATCTTTAACAAAGGGTGCTAATAACGTCGGCGCCGTTTGATATTGGATAAACAATAATAATTGCACCGTATAAATTAATAATAATGCCGGTTGGCGGCTTATATAGCGCAGGCCTAAGCGCAAATCGAGCCAAAATTTTGTTAGTTTTTTGGCGGATTTTTTATTTGCAAACGAAGTCTGCTTAATTTGTAGTAGAAAAATGCTGGCCAGCACAAAACACAAGGCATTGACTACATACGCACCAGACATGCTCAATAAAATAATTACTCCACCCGCCACACCATAACCGAAAATATTGCCAAATTCATAACTCATATCTATTGTTGCATTGGCATACAATAACTCTTCTGTAGACACAATTTCACGAATAAATGCTACCGCAGCAGGCCAAAATAACGCGACGAAAAACCCTTGGCTAAAGGCAAGTACATCTACCAATAAAAGACTTTGTTTATAGTGCATAATCCAGGCCATTACGAGTAATGCTAGGGCTCGAACTAGATTAGCAGTCAACATGATTTTCTTGCGTGAAAAACGATCCGCCAAGACACCCAACAGCGGGCCAAACAGTAAACTCGGCAACCAAAACGCTAAAGCCATAATGGCCACCGCTTGCACCGAACCACCCAAACTCACAATCTGCCAAGTCATGGCAATATAACCCATACCTGAACCTAAGTTAGCAATTACGCAGCTTTGTACATAATGCCGAAAAGCCGGGTTACGCAATTGATTAATACGTTGTTGCCAATAGCTCATTATCGTGTGCCCATAAAAAAAATAGTTGTTGCCCGCAAGTCACGGAGAATTTGCAAAGGAAGATCGAAAGAAATGTATCAAGAAATATGCATTGGGCCAGCCTCATTATTAGTTCAACATTAGAGCACCTCCAAATCAAAAGTGCAAGCTAAAAGCCAATCCTGAGCGATAATTGACATCCATAAACCAATCTTGTAGCTTGAGGTAAGGGTTTAAACAACGGGTCAGCATCATGGATCAAGATGTACATCAACATAATCGGCATTGGCGCGCTCGTATTGCAATTATTCTCATTATTTTATTGTTGGCCTTTGTCGCGCTTATTTTAGTAAATTTTCATGCTCAAAGCTCCTGGACCTTTATGCGCTTAATGGCATTTATCGATGCAATCTTAAGCCTATTTTTATTTTGGTACCTTAATCGTGGCAAGCATAAAGTCAACAGCTTAACATTATGGCACCAGCTGCTGCACTGGGTCGGTATTCTGGCTTGCGTCTATTTGGTAGCAATCTTTGTGCATAGCGGCATTATGGGCTCAAACCAAGCAGGGCTCATGGTATTAACCATTTTGGCGCTGGGTATTTTTTTAGAAGGCGTTTATACCGAACCAACCTTTTTATTAATTGGCATTACTTTAGCAATTTTTGCTGCAGGCGCCGCGTATATTGAAAGTTATTTATCGGTTTTTATGCTGCCAGTATTATTGATTGCCGGCGCCATTGTTTTTATTATCTACCATCACAGTAAGCGCAAGGTTAATCCGTAATGCAGCGAGGCTTGAAGTTAATAGTAATCTGTTTGCTACTGCACAGCACATTAAGCTTTGCAGCCAAAACCCACCTCAACACCTTAAGCATCAAGGCCGGCTTGAATCGTATTGCAACTCAAATTGAACGTAGTAAAAATCATCCTGCAGTTGCTGGCATTATTGTTAAATCGCTTAGGACAGGTAAAATACTTTACCAACATAATGCCAATCATTTATTTGCCCCGGCCAGCACCCAAAAAACCATTACTAGTGCCGCCGCACTTTTATTATTGGGCCCAGAGTTTCGCTTTAAAACTGAAGTTTTCACTACTGGCCAAGTTACAAAGGGCATATTAAATGGCGACTTAAGCATTCAATTTGGTGGTGATCCAGAGCTGAGTACTGATGAGCTAAAACTTATTATCCAACAACTTAGTAAAGTAGGGATTAAAAAAATCACTGGCCATGTCTATATTGATAACCATGATTTTGACAGCGTCGCTTACGCCCCCGGCTGGATTTGGGATGACTTAAGCTATAGTTATGGCGCGCCGGTCAATGCAATTATCATTAATCATAATAAATTTAGTTTGCACTTTGTGCCAAAGCGCATAGCCAGACCACCAAAATTAATTGTTGATCTGCCCGCTGGCGTGGCAAAAATAAAAAATGATCTTCGTACTGTCTCCAGATTACCTGGCGATTGTCCAATCACGATTTACAGTGACGCACACAATCATTATCGCGTTGGCGGCTGTTTATTAAAGCGTTGGGGCGAGCAACATCGCAGCCTGGCAATCCGCAGCATGTCAAATTATGCCAAGGTTTTAATTCGTAGAATTTTACAAGACAATAACATCCAATTTAGCAAACCAATAAAATTACATCGGGTACCAAAAAACTCTGATGCAATTGCAATTTATTATTCACCACCGCTTAGCGCCGTTATTAAAGAAATGCTAAAAGACTCAGATAATTTAACCACCAATGCCGTATTTAAAAAAATCGGCGAAACCTATAGTAAAAAGCCTGGCAACTGGCAAAATGGTTTGCGTGCTGTTAAAAGTATATTAAGCAAACGTGCTGGCTTGAATTTTAAAAACGATTTGCTTGCCGGTGGCGCAGGAATGTCACGCTATAATTTATTAAAGCCGTCACTGCTATTACACTTACTGAGTTATGTTTATCAACACCCAAAAATTCGCAAACCTTTTGTTAATGCCCTACCGATCGCCGGCATCGATGGTACACTCAAAGGTCGCATGATTCCAGCTGCAAAAGGACAACGCATTAAAGCAAAAACTGGCACTATGACCGGTGTGAGCAGCTTAGCTGGCTATATTCGCAGTAAACATAATGGAACCTTGGCTTTTGTAATTATGTTTAATAACTTTACCGGCTCAGCACGACGCTATAAATATTATGAAAATAAAATCTGCTTGTTCTTGATGCAAGCTAAACGAGTTTAATATGGATAAATACGCCGTTATTGGCAACCCCGTTTCTCATAGCCTGTCGCCACAAATTCATGCCGCTTTTGCCAAACAGACTCAGCAGTCCATCGAATACACCAGCATTGAAGCACCTCTAGATGGTTTTATAAGAACCCTACATGACTTCCAAGCGGAAAATGGCAAAGGGGTTAATGTCACTCTGCCATTTAAAATTCAAGCCTTTGAGTTAGCCGATAAACACAGTAAATTAGCTGAGCAGGCCGGCGCTTCTAATCTGTTAATGTTTCGCGATGATGGCAGTATATTTGCCGATAATTCCGATGGTCCCGGTTTGATTCAAGACTTAACTCACAATCAAGATTACTGCCTGCGGCAAAAAAATATCTTGGTGCTCGGCGCTGGCGGTGCAGCGCAAGGTATTTTAGCGGCATTAATTTCCCAAGCACCCGCCCAAATTGTTATCGCCAATCGCACTGCCGAGCGCGCACAAATGCTGGCAGAAAAATTTAAACTACAAGGCTCTATCCAAGGTATCGGCTTAAATGCACTCAGAGAAAGTCCGTTTGATTTGATTATTAATACTACCAGTGCCGGTTTTACTGGGGCCAATTTAAAATTACCCCACGCAATTATAGGCGAGCAAACGCACTGCTATGATTTAATGTATGGCAGTCAAGGCACGCCTTTTTTAAGCTGGGCAAAAACCCTTAACGCCACACACTGTTACGATGGCCTGGGATTGCTGGTTGAGCAAGCCGCATTATCATTTTACTTATGGCGCGGCATCTATCCGCAAACTAAAACGGTTATTGAATCCTTACGCCAATTGACTCAAAATACCTCTCTTTAATCGACTAGGAGCCTGCCTTGAAATCATTGCTAACTGCCCTGCCGCGCTTTAATGCGATCGACTACACTCAAGTTGAAGCTGAATTATCTGCTTTATTGCAGGCCAATCTTGCCCAAATTGATGCGCTCTTAAATCAAGAACACGACTTTACCTGGGCCAACTTAATGCATCCTCTCGAAGAGCTGGATGATACGCTGGATCAATTCTGGGGACCTATTAGCCATTTAAATAGTGTGAAAAACTCCGCCGAGTCTCGCCAAGTTTATAATGCTTGCATTCCTAAACTATCCGACTATGGCACCGCGGTTAGTCATAATAAAAAACTTTATGCGGCGATTAAATCGATTGCCGAAGGTCCCGAATATTCGCGCTTAGACAACGCTCAAAAAAAAGTTATTGATAATAATTTGCGAGATTTTAACTTAGCCGGCGTGTCGCTAAATGCTGCCGATAAGCAAAAGTTCGCTGAACTTAGCAAAGCGCTCTCACAATTAACCACCCAATTTGAAGAAAATGTTTTAGATGCTAGCGAAGCCTGGAACCATTTAATTACCGATCAAAATCAACTGGCGGGTTTACCTGAACGCGCGATCGCATTATTAAAAAATTATGCCGCCAATAAGCAACTCGATGGCTGGTTAATGACTCTAGAGCCGCCTTGCTATATTGCCATTATGACTTATGCCGATCACCAACCATTGCGTAAAATGATTTACACCGCCTATAGCACCCGCGCCTCTGATCAAGGCCCCAATGCCAATCAATTTGATAACAGCCAAGTTATGCATGAAATTTTACAAAAACGTTTACAGCTAGCGAAATTACTAGGCTTTAATAATTATGCCGAACGGTCACTTGCCACCAAAATGGTGGCTGATAGCGATCAGGTATTAAATTTTTTAGAGCAGTTAACGACCGCCACATTATCTGCTGGCAAAGCTGAATTTAAAGCACTCACTAAATTCGCCACTAAAACACTTAAACTAACCAAGCTAGAACCTTGGGACATTGCTTATACCAGCGAGAAATTGCGCCAAGCAAAATTCGATATCTCACAAGAAGAGTTGCGACCTTATTTTCCTGAAGCACAAGCTTTAAAGGGCTTGTTTGAAGTAACACATAAGCTGTACAACATTCGTATTGAAGCGCTTAATAATGTTGAAACTTGGCATCCAGATGTTAAAGTGTTTGCTCTGTATTCTGCACAAAATGACTTGGTTGCCGCCTGTTATTTTGACTTATATGCGCGTGAAGGTAAACGCGGCGGTGCCTGGATGGATGAATGTTTG
>JAHZKQ010000120.1 GCA_022600315.1 Gammaproteobacteria bacterium | reverse complement strand
AGGGGTCCTGGCATAATCCCCCGTAAATGTTCCCGGCTTTTCTTAATCGGGAAATTTCCGTGCCAGGCTAGCCTTTTTTGCTTTTGTAAACTAAAAATGGAAGGGTTTATTTAAAATCATCGGGCAGCTGGGCTAATAAGTCCGGCGGTAATTGGTCTTTCATGCCTTGCATGCGTTTTAGCATTTTATTACCTTTCATACGTTTTAGCATTTTTTGCATTTGAGTGAATTGCTTTAATAATTTATTCACGTCTTGAATGCTATTGCCAGAACCATTAGCAATACGACGTTTGCGCGAGCCATTAATTAATGCGGGGAAATGACGTTCTTTGGGGGTCATCGAGCCGATGATGGATTCCATGCGAACCAAGAGCTTGTCATCCAGCATGGCGGCAGCGCCTTTTGGTAGTCCGGCACCTGCGCCAGGCAGTTTAGCCATCAGTGATTGTAGGCCGCCCATTTTTTTCATTTGATTGAGTTGCGAAAGGAAATCATTAAAATCAAAACGCTTGCCTTTTTTAATTTTTTTGGCGAGTTTTTTCGCTTGTTTTTGATCGACTTTATGTTGGGCTTCTTCAACCAGCGAGACAATATCGCCCATGCCTAAAATTCTCGAGGCGACCCGTTCAGGGTGGAAGGCTTGCAGGGCATCAATTTTCTCGCCAACCCCCATAAATTTAATCGGCTTGCCGGTAATCATGCGCATCGATAATGCGGCGCCACCACGGGCATCGCCATCGGTTTTAGTTAATACAACGCCGGTCAGCTCCAATATTTCATTAAAGGTTTTGGCAACATTAGCAGCATCCTGGCCCGCCATGCTATCGACCACCAGTAAAGTTTCGGTAGGCTGAGCCGCTTGGCTAATCGATTTGATTTCATTCATCATTTGATCATCAATTTGCAGTCGGCCGGCGGTATCAATAATGACGACATCATTAAACTGGGTTTTAGCATGCTGAATCGCATTTTTGGCGATGGTTACTGGATTTTGTTCGGCAGTGCTGGGGAAATAATCTATCTCAGCTTGTTTGGCTAAGGTGGCTAATTGCTCAATGGCCGCGGGTCGATAAATATCCGCTGAGGTGACTAGTACGGATTTATTGTGAGTTGATTTTAGCCATAATGCGAGTTTTGCTGTGGTAGTGGTTTTCCCTGAGCCTTGCAAGCCGGCCATAAGGATGATGATTGGTGTTTGAGCCTTGAGATTAAGTTCGCTATGTTCATCACCTAGAATATGGGTGAGTTCGTCTTGCACCAGTTTGATCATCGCTTCGCCTGGGCGCACGCTACTGATTACAGTTTGGCCAGTGGCTTTAGTTTGAACAGTTTCAATAAACTCTGCAATCGCCGGTAAAGCAACATCCGCTTTGATCAATGCGCGGCGAATCTCAGTGAGGCTATCTTTGATGTTTGCTTCGGTTAAACGACCAATACCGCGGAGCTTATTTAAGCTCTCGCCAAGTTGATTGCTGAGTTTGTTAAACATGCGTCTCACACCGTCGTAAAATTAGGAGGGCAGTATAACATTCAGTATCGAAGATGCACATCAGAACGTGGTATCCTGCTAATTGGCTTATTAGGGAAGGTATGTATGTGGATTGCAACCATTAGCGCTTATGCTCTTGCTGCGTTATTACAGGCGTTGGCTCTGCCCTGTCCGCGCACCGAGGCAAAATGGTTATCAGTGTTTTTAGGTTTGGTTGCGGTTTGTTTGCATGCGCTAATGTTACATACCTGGATTGATTTACCGGGCGGACAAAATCTTAATTTTTTTAATTTATTGTCTCTAGGACTTTGGTTGGTGGCGATTATCGTTATCGTGATGGAGATGTTTAAGTCGGTGGAAATTTTAGCGGTGATAGCTTTGCCTTTGGCAGCCATCAGTATTGTCTTGGCGCATAGCTTTCCGCAGATTTTAATTCTTAGAACATCCACCAACCTGAGCGCATTATTTCATATTATCTTGTCGATCTTAACTTTTAGTGTGCTTTGTGTGGCGGGTTTGTTTGCGGTGTTGCTATGGCTGCAAGATATAGCGTTACGTTATCGGCCCAGTAGCGTTTTGATTAATAAATTACCGCCACTGCAAACTGTAGAGCATTTATTATTTCAAGCGATAGCGTTTGGTTTTGTGTTATTAACGGTATTGCTAGTGAGTAGCTTTTACTTTTATCATGATCTTTTATGGCAGCAAACTTGGTTGTGGTCAAAATCATTATTGGCGATCATTGCTTGGTTGATTTTTTTAATTTTGCTTATTGGGCGTTGGCGCTTGGGCTGGCGTGGTCGCAAGGTGATTATCTATACTTTAACCGCTTTAGTGTTGTTGGTGGTGGTCTATCTTGGCAGTAGGTATTTGTTGCAGGTTATGCAAAAATGGATATAACAGACGTATTGCTTATCTCATCATTATTTTTATTGGTTTTGGTGTCGGCATTTTTTTCTGGATCTGAAACTGGCATGATGTCGATTAATCGCTATCGATTACGGCACTTGGCTCGTAAGGGTAATCGGCGAGCTAAGCGGGTGGCACGATTATTAGAACGCCCTGATCGATTGCTGGGAATTATCTTAATTGGGAATACCTTTGCTAACATTTTGGCTTCAGCAATTTTCACGGTGGTTATGGCGCATTTGTTTGGTGATCTTGGGGTTTTGTTGGCAACGATTATATTAACTTTAGTGATATTAATTTTTGCGGAAACTGCGCCTAAAACTTATGCGGCACTAAGACCGATGAAGGTGGCACTGCCGGCTTCTTTACCGCTTAAAATATTATTAAAGATTTTGTATCCATTAGTGGCATTTATTAACCTTATGGCTAATGGATTATTGCGTTGTTTTAATATACGCATTGCTAAGCAAAACACTGAAGCTTTAAGTGCTGAGGAATTACGTACTGTGGTGCATGAAGCCACCGGCAAAATCCCAACCCGCTATCAGCAAATGTTATTGCGCATTTTAGATTTAGAATCAGTGACGGTAGAAGATGTCATGGTGCCGCGCAATGAAATCTATGGTATCGATTTAAATGCTGAGTGGGATATCATCTTGCAAGTCTTAATTAATTGTGATCATGCCTTTGTGCCAATGTATCACGATGATATCGATAAAGTTCAGGGCATGTTAAATCTACGTAAAGTATTATCAGCAATGCGTAAACATGAACTAAGTAAGCAAGATCTATTGAGTCTAGCGGATAAAGTATATTTTGTACCTGAAGGGGCGTTATTAAATCGACAGTTGCTAAACTTTCAAGAGCAGCAGCGTTCGGTAGGGTTGGTGGTTGATGAATATGGTGATATTCAGGGGCTGGTGACTTTGCAGGATGTGTTAGAGGAAATTGTTGGTGAGTTTGCTGAGGGCGCGGACGATGTGACTCGCTTGGTGCAAAAGCAGCGTGATGGCAGTGTATTAGTGGACGGTCGTGCTAATGTGCGTGAATTAAAACGTGAAATCAAATGGCAGTTACCGGTAGATGGGCCAAAAACACTCAGTGGTTTGATTATCGAGCATTTAGAAATGATTCCAAGGCCAGGGATTGGTTGCCGAATTGAAGGTTATCCGATGGAGATTATTGAAGTTAAAGCCAATATTATTCGCAGCGTTAAAATTTTCCCTAAATTATTTCAAGTTAAGGCTGATGAAGGCGAGTAACTTTCAGCCTTCTTTTGGTTGGAGTTTATTTGAGATTTTAATCGTCTTGATGTTGATGGCGATATTAACCACATTAGCTGTGCCTAGTTGGTATCGGTTTTGGCAGCGTCATCAAATAAAATTAGCCAGTCGGCAATTAGCAAGTCTCATTCATTTTGCTCGTGAGCTGGCAATTGTGAAGCAGCAGAGCATTCAATTATGCGCCAGTGATGATGGTCTACGATGCAGTAATGCTTGGGCGCAAAAAATTATCGTGCGAAGTCGTACAAAAGTTTGGCGCCAGGCACAATTAAATGTTAGTCGTTTAACTTGGCGCGGTGGTTTAGGGCGCCAGCAATTGCAATTCTTAGCGACTGGCATGAGTGCGCAACTTGGGAGTTTTTATTTATCAAGTCAGCACTATCAATGTCGGCTGCGAATAATTTATAGTGGCCGAGTACGGCTAGATAAGTGCAGTAAAATTTCTTAATGCTGCCAAATTAAGTTGGTAACAATGATTGCGGCGACAATACCCGTAAAATCTGCTAACAAGCCACAAACAATGGCATAACGCGTGCGTCTAATAGCGACAATTCCAAAATAAACGGCAACAATATAAAAGGTGGTTTCGGTGCTGCCCACCATGGTTGCTGCTAAATGGGCAATATAAGAATGCCCGCCGTATTGTTTAGCCAATTCGGCTAGCATCCCATTTGAAGCGCTGCCAGAAAAGGGGCGAATTAATGCTAGTGGTACAACTGCCGCTGGGCAACCAATATGGTGTAGTAGTGGTTGTAGTGCATGGCTTAGCAATATAAATCCACCAGCAGCGCGAAACATGCCAAGCGCAATTAAAATCGCTACCAGTGGCGGGATAATTTTAATGGATATTTGAATCCCGTCTTTGGCGCCATGAATAAAGGACTCAAAAATATTAACTTTCTTAATCCAGGCAATGAGTGGAATACCTACTACAAAGCTTAAAAAAATCCAACTCGATAATATTTGGCTTAAGTACTTCCAGCTCATGTGTTTTCTTCCGTTGGCTTGAGTTGAAAGAATTTAAGTTTAGCAAATAGCTTTGCGCTAACAATAGCGACAATGGTTGAGCAAGAGGTGGCGATTAAAGTCGGTAAAATAATCGCCGTTGGGTTTGTGTCACCATTGGCGCTTAAAATCGCGATGGCGGTGGCAGGAATTAATTGTACACTAGAAGTATTAATCGCTAGAAACAAACACATTGAGTGTGTGGCAACACCTGGATTGGGATTTAATTTTTCCAGTTGTTGCATAGCGCGCAAACCAAAGGGTGTGGCGGCATTGGCCAGGCCAAAGACATTAGCGGTAATATTCATTAGCATGGCTTTCATCGCTGGATGTTGGGTTGGTACGTCTGGAAATAATTTTCGCATCACCGGCTTTAATAGTCGTGCAATGACGGTGATAAAGCCCGCATCTTCAGCAATTTTCATAACCCCTAGCCAAAAAGTCATAATGCCCAGCAAACTCAAGGCAATGGTAACGGCAAGCTTAGCCGAACTTGTTACTGCGGTTACTACTTGAGTTAAAGTGTGATTGATGGTGCCAATCAATACTGCCGCTAGCATTAGGGCAATCCAGATAAAGTTTAGCATAGGGCTTTCCTTGTTTGTTGCTGTGAGTGATTCAATCGGCATTTTCAGCTTAGAGCAACAATGATATAGTGTATGACCCGAAACAGACAAGGTTGATTGCGTTATGCGCATTATTTTATTAGGCCCGCCGGGTGCTGGCAAAGGTACGCAGGCCAAGCTGCTTTGCCAGGCGTTTGCCATTCCACAGATTTCTACCGGCGATATGTTACGTCAAGCGATTCGTGCCGGTACGGCATTGGGCTTGGAAGTAAAAAAAACCATGGATGCCGGACATCTTGTTTCTGATGATATTATCATTAAATTGGTGCAATCTCGGATTGAAGCAGCCGATTGTGTGGAGGGTTTTTTATTTGATGGCTTTCCACGTACGACCGGGCAGGCTGACGCTTTGCGCGAAGCGCAGATTAAAATTGATCATGTGATTTTATTAGATGTGAGTGATGAAGAAATTGTGACTCGGATGGGTGGGCGGTTAGTGCATCAGGCCTCGGGTCGCACTTATCATAAAGATTTTCATCCACCCAATAATCCAGGCGTGGATGATATGACCGGCGAGCCATTAATTCAACGTGAAGATGATCAAGAGGTGACGGTACGCAATCGACTAAAAGTTTATCGTGACCAGACCCACCCCTTGATTGAATATTATCAGAAGTGGGCAGCTAGCAAGGATTTATTGGCACCCGAGTTTCATACGGTATCAGGGCTTGGAAAATTGGCAGAAATTCAACAACGCTTGTTGTCAATTTTACAGGAATAAAAATTTATCGATCACACAAGGAGCGTGATATGGCAATTATTGAATTAACCGCAAAAAACTTTGACCAAACCGTACAAGCACATTCATTGATGCTCATTGATTTTTGGGCTGAGTGGTGTGCTCCATGTAAGGCCTT
>JAHZKQ010000119.1 GCA_022600315.1 Gammaproteobacteria bacterium | reverse complement strand
GGCATCCATTTGCATAACGCTCACACCCGTTTCTTTATTGCCGGCAAAAATTGCCGACTGAATGGGTGTCGCGCCGCGCCAACACGGTAGCAGTGAAGGATGTAAATTAATACAACCATATTTAGGCAAAGTTAATATTTCTTCCGCCAGAATCAAGCCATATGCTACCACCACCATCACATCGGCAGAATATTCTGCTAATATCTCGCTGGTTAAAGTCGTTGGCTGCAAAGTCGGTAAGCCCTGCGCAACCGCAATTCGTTTAACGGGTGAAGCCTCCACTTTGCGACCACGACCTGCTGGACGATCCGGCATCGTCAGCACTGCCACCAATTGATGCTCGCTGGCCAGTAAACTTTGCAAGGTTGGCACGGCGAATTCAGGCGTGCCGGCAAAAATGATTTTCAAATCTATCGCCTCATTAGAGAATGGTTGAGAGCCGCCCAGCATAGCAAAATCCTACTTCTGACACCACAACCCCGGTATTGTACAGATTGCAGAAAAGCTTGATGATTGACGGATGAGTAACCTCGAAACCCATATAAGACTCAATCTAGCCACCTCAATTGGGCCCAACAAGCTGCGTGATCTTGTAGCTTACTTCGGTGATTATGCAGATATATTACAGGCATCTTGCAAAGATCTTGCAAGATTTAAGCTGCCTGAAAAGTGCATTGTCACACTCAAACAAAAACAGCCTCAAGGCCTCTTAGAAACTCTGGACTGGTTGAAAAAACCTCAGCACCATTGTCTTACACTGGAAGATTCTGACTATCCCGGGCAACTACGCCAAATCTCAAGCCCACCACCACTAATATATATCGCTGGCGATCCCAAGCTTTTAAACCAACCACAAATTGCTATCGTCGGTAGCCGGCGCTGCAGCCCCATGGGTCTTGAGCTTAGCGAGAAGCTCGCCACCGAGCTAAGCCAAGCCGGCCTCTTAATTACTAGCGGCATGGCCCTTGGCATCGACAGCGCCGCCCACCGCGGCTGCCTGGCTATCAAAGCGCCCACCATTGCTGTGCTTGGTAGCGGCCTATTGCGACCTTACCCGCATCAGCATCGCAAACTCTTTAATAAAATCCAAGCCCAAGGCACCGTCATCTCAGAATTTCCATTACAAAGCCCACCACGACGCCAGCACTTTCCGCAGCGTAATCGATTAATTAGCGGGCTTAGCCTTGGTATCTTGGTCGTTGAGGCAGCCATTAAAAGTGGCTCGCTAATTACTGCACGATTTGCACTAGAACAAAACCGTGAGGTTTTCGCTATTCCAAGCTCAATTCATAATCCATTTGCTGGCGGCTGCCATTACTTAATCCAAAATGGCGCCAAATTAGTGCAGTCAACCAAGGATATTCTCGATGAACTCCCCAGCATTAACCCTAAGCTCACCATCTGCAATCTCGACCCCCCTAAAAAAAATGTACTTGATAAAACCCACCAGCTCTTGCTAGAGTGTGTCGGCTTTGAGCCAACCAGCGTTGATCAATTGGTAAATCGTAGCGGCCTAGACCCGAGCGATATTTTATCAAAGTTGTTAATTCTGGAATTAAATGGTTATATTAATGCTATCCCCAGCGGTTACCTACGAGTAAAATAATGAAAGAAGATAACATGTGGAACATCTTGATTTACTTATTTAGTAATCAGTTACAACAAGATGGACGTTTTGAACAAATCATGGAAGAGTTATCTAGACACATCAATGACAACGATGCACAGCAAGCTGTAATGAGTCGAGCCATCAGTTGGCTGCGTGAATTAGTAAACCAAACTAACGCTCCACTTACCGCACCACAAAGCGCATCATTTAGAGTTTTAAATACCGAAGAAGATAATCTACTGGATCCGGTTTGCCACGGCTTATTATTTGCCCTCGAACAACAAGGTATCCTCACCCCTTATTACCGTGAACTTGTTATTGGCAAAGCTTTAGAATTATGCGACATGATTGCCGATTTAAGTCTCATTAAATGGATTGCGCTAATGATTTTAATTCAGCACGAAGAAGATAAGCGTGCAATTGCCTGCATGCAGTTTATTGCACTAGACGATGCTGAAGGTGGAGTACACTAAATGAGTAAATACCTAGTTGTCGTGGAGTCGCCCTCCAAAGCTAAAACCATTGAAAAATATTTGGGTAAAAATTTTAGGGTAATGGCATCTTACGGCCACGTCCGTGACTTAATCCCCAAAGAAGGTGCGGTAGATACCGAACATGATTTTGCAATGCACTACCAAGCCATCGAAAGAAACTCCCGCCATGTGGATGCGATTCGCAAAGCCTTAAAAGTTTGTGATGGCTTATTATTGGCGCCTGACCCTGATCGTGAAGGGGAAGCTATCGCTTGGCATGTTCGTCAATTACTTGAAGCGAAAGGCGCATTAAAAAATAAAACGGTTGGCCGCATTGTATTTCATCAAATCACCAAAAATGCGATTAAAAAAGCCATTGATGAATCACGCGACATTTCCATGGATTTAGTCAATGCTCAGCAAGCCCGGCGCGCCTTAGATTATTTAGTCGGCTTTACCTTATCACCACTGCTATGGAAAAAAATTCGCCCCGGCTTATCAGCCGGCCGGGTACAAAGTCCAGCGCTACGCATGATTGCCGAACGTGAAGAAGCGATTGAGAAATTTGTTAGTCAAGAATATTGGTCAATTCACGCCAAGACCGCAATCGGTAAAGATGAATTTGGGGCCAAGCTCACTAATTATGCCGGCAAAAAAATCGAGCAATTTAGTTTCACCAAACAAGCGGAGACAGATAAAGCCGTCGCTGCGATTGAAAAATCTGCCAATGGTAAATTAACCGTTAGCAAGGTCACTAAAAAGGAACGTAAGCGTAATCCTGCACCGCCATTTATTACTTCTACCTTACAACAAGAAGCCGCCCGTAAACTTGGCTTTGCCGCCAAACGCACCATGATGATTGCCCAACAGCTTTACGAGGGTATTGATATCGGCGAAGGCGAAACTGGCTTAATTACCTATATGCGTACCGACTCAGTCACTTTAGCCGCTGAAGCTGTCGAAGAAATTCGCCAGTGTATTAGCGAGCGTTTTGGTAAAGAAAATTTACCCAAAGAACCGCGCGCTTTTAAAACTAAATCTAAAAATGCCCAAGAAGCACATGAAGCTGTGCGCCCCACTTCAGCATTACGTCACCCGGATGATATCAAAGACAAATTATCTGCCGAACAATATAAGCTTTATAATTTAATTTGGAAGCGTACCGTGGCCTGCCAAATGATTGAAGCCACCCTGAATACTGTGGCTATTGATTTAACTGCAGGAGACAGTATTTTTCGCGCCAATGGTTCTACGATTGCGATTCCTGGTTTTATTAGCGTTTACCAAGAAGGGATGGACGATAAAAAAATTGATGATGATAAAGGCAAATTATTACCGCCAGTGGAAGAAGGACAGGTAATCGATTTAAAAGCGGTTAATGGCGATCAACATTTTACTGAACCACCGCCACGTTATACTGAAGCCAGTTTAGTCAAAGCCTTAGAAGAGCATGATATCGGCAGACCCTCAACTTATGCCTCTATTCTATCGACTTTAAAACAACGCGAATACGTAGAGATGGACGCTAAGCGTTTTAAACCAACTGATATTGGCCGCATTGTGAATCGTTTTTTAACTCAGTATTTTAATCAATACGTCGACTATGATTTTACTGCCAAGCTTGAAGACCAACTTGATGAAGTCGCGCGCGGCAATAAAGAATGGGTGCCTTTATTAAAGGATTTCTGGAGTCCGTTTAAACATTTAATCGATGACACCCAGGAAAATG
Source organism: Gammaproteobacteria bacterium (assembly GCA_022600315.1). Lineage (GTDB taxonomy): Bacteria > Pseudomonadota > Gammaproteobacteria > Coxiellales > Coxiellaceae > JAHZKQ01. The sequence continues at coordinate 6,237 of JAHZKQ010000119.1, read as the reverse complement.
TCAAACGCAGTGATGTCACTCAAGAAAAAATGGACGAGAAATGTCCTGAGTGTGACCAGCAATTATCAATTCGCCTCGGCAAACGCGGGCGTTTCGTTGGTTGCACTGGCTACCCCGAATGCAGCTATACCCGCAGTTTGGATACTGAAGAGGCAAAAAAAGAAGAAGAAATATTAAAAACTCGTAATTGCCCAAAGTGCAAAAGCGATTTAGTAATCCGTCAAGGACCTTATAGTAAATTTATCGGCTGCAGCAAATACCCAGACTGTGATTTTAGCGAACCCTTGGAAAAGCCTAAAGACACAGAGGTGCAATGCCCAGAATGCAAAAAAGGCAATATTTTGCAGCGTAAATCCCGGCGTGGCAAAATATTCTTTTCCTGCGAACGCTACCCAAAATGTAAATACGCTATTTGGAATGAACCGCTTAATGAAAAATGCCCGGATTGTGGTTGGCCAATCTTAAGTGTTAAAACTACCAAACGCCGTGGTGCTGAAAAAGTTTGCCCGCAAAAAGACTGTAAGTTTACCGATACTTACATAGTGAAAAAGGAAGAAAATGATGACTAAACCCTTCGTAGCCATTTTAATGGGCTCTGATAGCGATCTTAGCGTAATGCAAACCTGCTTTGACGCGCTAAAAGACTTGGAAGTTGAATTTGAAGCCAATATTTTATCTGCACATCGCACTCCAGACTTAGCCAGTGAATATGTGCTTAACGCCACCACACGCGGCTGCGCGGTATTTATTGCCGCGGCTGGTTTAGCCGCGCATTTAGCCGGATGCGTTGCCGCGCACACGATTCGTCCCGTGATCGGCATTCCATTAAGCGCTGGAGATTTAAACGGCCTGGATGCATTACTTGCTACCGTACAAATGCCTGGTGGGACGCCGGTCGCCTGCACCAGCATTGGCAAAGCAGGCGCTAAAAACGCCGCCGTTTTAGCCGCCCAAATTTTAGCATTGCAAGATAATCGCTTAGCTGAACGCCTGTTGGCACAACGCCAAACTAAACGGGAAAGTTTAATAAAGGCCAATCAAAAGCTAAAAGCATGAGCCAAGACTTAATTAATTCAATTAATAAAGCGGTTGTCGAGCTTAAACTCGGCCGCTTAATTGCTTACCCCACCGAAGCGGTTTTTGGCTTGGGGTGTGATCCATTTAATATCGATGGCGTAACACATTTATTACAATTAAAAAATCGCCGCCAAGAAAAAGGCTTTATTTTAGTAGCGGCTAATTTTGAGCAATTGGAAGAGCTGGTTGAGCCTTTACCACCGCCACAATTATCACAAGTATTAAATAGTTGGCCAGGACCGACCACTTGGGTATTTCCTGCAACACAACAAGTACCGCATTTAATTCGCGGTCCACATAATAGTATTGCCGTGCGCGTAAGCGATCATCCAGTTGTCCAGCAGCTCTGCCAAGGTTTTGGCGGGCCAATTATTTCTACCAGCGCAAACTTGGAAGGTGCGCCGCCACTGCGTGATACTCGCAGTGTGCAATTAGCCTTTGCCGATAAAGTAGATTTTATTGTGGAAGGCGAAGTGGGTCAGCAAAAATCTCCTAGTGAAATCCGCGATGCGATAACCAATGAAGTTTTGCGGGCGGGATAACCTAGAAAATAAAATGCAGCTGTCAAAATTTAAAAATGCCAAAGTAAGAAAAGTATTTGATACTTATCCAACAAAGTTTTACAAAAAACTTATGCAGCTTCGACAATTGCTTCATCTCCTGTGGAGCCAAGATGGCTAATAGCAAACTTGTGCCAAACTTGCGCCAAACTTGTGCCATATTATGGCGCAAGTTTGTAGACTATCTGGTTGGTCGCTCCTTCAGATATAATAATTTTCTTATTTATCAGCCCCTTAAGATCCCGTTGCAAAGATCGCCTTGGTATATTAGGGCATATCTGCTCGAACTTTTTTATCCCAAGTTCACCATGCTGTAAAATATGATTTAACGCCTTCGCTTGTCGATCAGACAGTTGATGCTCTCTCGTTATCACGTCAATTCGTACAACAGCTTCGCTTTTGCTTTTGATATCCTGCATTTGCTCTGCTAGCGCATAGACAAAATACTCAAGCCATCCCGTCATATCCATACCGTTTTCACGAACATCCTGAATAGCCTTGTAATAATCCACACGGTTTCGGTCGTAATATTCACTAATCGTAAATAGTTTTTTAAAGTCATAGCCTTTACGATACAAACACAATGTTGATAATAAACGTGCTGTACGACCATTGCCGTCTAAAAAGGGATGAATGTGAACTAATTGAAATTGTGCAATCCCAGCGATCAATACCGGATGAACATCATTGGTTTTATTGGCGTAATCTACAAGTTCTTGCATCATGCGCTGTATTTCAAATGCAGGTGGTGGCGTATAGACTCTTTCTCCTGTTTTAGAATTAACAACATAATTCTGAACTTTACGATATTCACCCGGTGCAGCTGAATTACCACGCACACCCTTAACCAAGCGTTTATGTATTTCACGAATCAGACCTTCGGTAATAGGATCACCATTACCTAAATACCCTGCAACCAAATCAAATGCATCACGATAATTAATTAACTCTTGCACATCATCAGGATCAGTATTGTCAGTTTTTTCACCTCCGAGTAATTTTTCTGATTGCTCAAGAGTTAGCTGTGTCCCCTCAATATGTGTTGTGTGATATGCCTCTAAAATTAATGCTCTTTGCTGCATTGCATCAACCCAATCTTTAGATAAACTGGCTGCATCTAAAAATCCTTTGACACTCACAATCTGCGTAAGATTATTTGCAATTGGGTTTGTGATAGTAAATTTAGGCTTAAAACTCATCCCAACTCCTGCTTATCTAAAGCGTATTTATATAACAGTATACTATATTCTATCTAATATAAAACCCAGGGAATGTAGTGACAGCAGGGCAAAAAAACAATAGTCTATTTTCCTACCTGCTCAAACTCAACTTTAACTTCTAAGCCGTGTGGTTTGCGATTTTTTAAAGTAACGTTGCCATGATGGGATTTAATAATTTCCCGGGTCACCGCCAAGCCTAAACCAGCGCCGCCGGTATCGCGAGAACGAGAATGTTCGGCGCGGTAAAAGGGCGCAAATACGCGCTCTAAATCAGTTTCTGGAATACCAGGACCATCATCTTTCACTAAAATAATTAAATTTTTATAATGTTTTCTGACAATCACCCGGACGTTTTTACCATAACGAATCGCATTGCCAATTAAGTTATTAAAAGCACGCTTTAAAGCCAAGCTACGCCCATGGAATGGCTGGCGATGCAGCATAGTAGTAAAACTAATATCATGCCCCATATCGCGAAAATCATTACAAATTGAATATAATAAGGAGATAATATCTAGATCACTTTGTTGTTCTTTATTCGCATCATCACGGGCAAAAGCTAAAATTTCTTTAATCATATTTTCCATTTCATCAAGATCTTTAATGTAATTTTGCTGTTGCTGTTCATCGTCAATAAACTGGGTTCTGATCTTTAAGCGCGTAATCGGAGTACGCAAATCGTGCGAAATGGCTGCCAACATCTGCGTGCGATCTCGAATTAAATCACGAATCCGTTGCTGCATATCATTTAACGCTTTGGCAGTCTCTCTAACTACCGCTGGACCATTTACATTAAATGGCACCGCATCAACATCGGCACCTAACCGCCGGGCAGCTTTTTTAAATTCCTGCAAGGGTCGCTGATAACGACTGATTGTCCACATAGCCAGTAAAATCGTACCAAAAATAAAAACTTCTAAACCAAACCAAAGCAGTTGTTCCGCTACCACATGCGAATACACCGTGGCATGTAGATTTAACCATTGATTTTTATCAAGCATAATAGATAGTGAAAAAGAATCTAAATCTTCTTGCAAGGCTCTAGAGATACGCCAAAATGAAATCTGTGAGAAACGTTGTGCCCACTCTGGCTGACTAGTAAATGAAACTTTTAAATTGGGATCGGCCATCACCGCCACGGCATGCTTACGATTGGTCACTGGCGTGGCTTCCACTAAATAAATCGCATTAATGATTTTTTGAATCACCGCATCACGTTGCACGGTCTCGCGCACCGTACGACTCGATTTTAAATAGAAAAACATGATAATCAAATGCAAGGTAATAAGCACCAATAACAGTACTAATAACTTCATGCTGGTAAATTGCCGAAAACTCTGGCGTAGACTGCTAAACATAATTAAGTAGAACGAGTGACTGCAATCGTTAATACATAACCGCCGCCACGCACGGTTTTAATTAACTGTGGATTTTTAGGGTCAACTTCGATTTTATTGCGCAACCGACTAATTTGAATATCAATACTACGATCAAACGGTGCGGCACTGCGATTTTTAGTGACGTCAAGTAATTGATCGCGACTTAGAACCTGCTGCGGACGCTCAACAAAGGCTAATAATAAATTGTATTCGCCAGTACTCAGACTGATTTCCAGGCCTTCCGGTGAGCTTAATTGCCTAGCGGTTTTATCCAAAGAAAAATTGGCAAATTGATAACAAGCATGTTCCTGACTAGATGTTTGCACTGACGCGGCACTGCTTACACCACTGCGCCTTAAAACGGCTTTCATTCGCGCCAATAATTCCCGCGGATTAAACGGCTTACTTAGGTAGTCATCCGCGCCCATTTCCAAACCTACAATGCGATCGACGTCTTCACTCACTGCCGTTAACATTAGAATAGGAATATTGGAACTACTACGTAGTCTCTGGCATAAGGTCAAGCCATCATCACCTGGCATCATGATGTCCAAAATGATCAGATCGACACATTTGCTGTTAAGTACCTGCTGCATTTCCTGGCCATTCTTAGCAGTCGACGTGCGATAGCTATGCTGCTGCAAAAACTTGCTTAGCAGGTCACGAATGCCCTGATCATCGTCAACAACCAGGATATGATGTTGTTCTTCAGCTCTCATAATGAACGGATTATATCATTTTTGGGAGTAAGTGCTAGACAAAACAAAGTCAAAGCATCCTAAGCAGCCGGTGCAGCAAGCCTATTTTGATATTCCAAAGCAGCTTGCTCGGCCTGCGCAAAAGTCTTAGCAACACCTTTCCTGCCAAAAAGTGTAAAGAAATTACCACTGACAAGTGCTTGTGGTGAATTCTTGCTTAAGCGCTGTTCTAGATCCTGAATAGATTGCACAGAAAAGCTATTCTGCACTGTTTGTTGCAATGCTTTTACTGCATTGACTTTTTGGGTTTTACGCGCAATTCGGGCTTGCCAAGACTGTTGCGTGGAAAACAGTTTTGCCGCCTTATAATAAAAGCTCTCTGTGTTACTTAGAGACTTTAACTCAGCCTGGAAAGTTCGCATACGCTCAGTTAGATCCTGAGTAATTTCCTGCCTAATAGATAGTACATCTTGTGATAATTTATTTTGATACCCTTGCTGGATATCTGCATCGGATTTAGTGATTCTGCTATTTAACAAATCCTGAGAGCATCGATATTCATAGTGAGCTTTTAAGGCTAGAATCGGCAAATTATTAAAAGTAACAGCAGAATCTTCAGCACTTAATTTAAGATGGTTGGAAACTCCATGATAACCTAAAATTTCCGCCTCTAATCCGGAAAAGTCCCACTGGCGATCTACAGCAGTCTTTAGTGTCATGTTAGCTTCTGTTTGACCTGCAAAAAATTGCCAATGCAAAATAGCATCGCCATAGTCAACACAAATATTTTGGCTTGTCATTATCTCAACTTGCCACGTATTTTGCTCTTGGATGACATGCTCTTCTTGCCAAAATCTAATCTGAGGCACTTTACCTTCAACTTGACTTTGCACATATTTAATTATCGCTGGCCATGCTTCAACTGCACAAGCAACTTGATAAAAATGGTATTTGGATGGCTCATCCTGACCCGGCAATGCCTGAAAACGGCGCATAATTAAACCCTAACTGATTACATTAATTTAATCTTATACCCAAACCATTGCTACAATGTGACAATTCACCTTCAATAAGTAACAATACGTAACATTGAGGATATTTAAGGTTTTCTTAAGGAAGCTGATTGCAAACCTTCCATTTAAGCCAAAAATCCCTATACTGGGCATAATTGATGATTCACGGAACTTAGGACATGAAACAAATCGTTTTTGATGCAGTGAGCCGCGCGATTGCTGGCCTTAAAAGCGAAGGCGTATTAAACACCGAGCTTAAACCCAAGATTCAAATCGAGCGTTGTCGTGAT
>JAHZKQ010000118.1 GCA_022600315.1 Gammaproteobacteria bacterium | reverse complement strand
TGGCAATGCCGCCGATGCCAAGCATAATTTTTTGTATAATGGGGTCGTTAAAATTAATGTGTGGCAAACCTAACGCAATAAAATGAAAACACAATACTGGCATTAAGATTGCCAGAATAATAATTCGGATATTATAACCGCGCGAAATTCGCAATAATGCTGAGGCCATAATGGGCGTCCAGCCTAACCACCAGCATAAACTAAATAATTTCCAGCTAATAAGCCAAGGCATATTTTCCAGCCATTGAAAATTATTAATTTGGTTGTTATCAGTGGTTATGGTTGAAAACCCATGGGTTAATACGCTAAAACCCAAAATAAAAAAGATGGCAAGAAAAAGTAGTAAAAGCCAGATCGGTCTGCCACGTTGTTGAGATTTACGCAGATAATTTTTAAAGGGCCTGGTCATGGAAAATAGTAGTAACAACATGAGAGTCAATGCAGCAGCACTACTTTTAAAATCAAAGCTATGCACAAAGCTTGCGGGCAATATAAAAAATAACATTAAAATAGCCGCACCAATGGTGACGCTGATCGTCATATTTTGTGCTTGGCGTGCCAGTACATTTACCGTAGAGGCCAATTTAGATTGGTGTGCGGCATTAATAAATTGATTGATAAAGTTGCTAAAGAAAGTATCCTCACCTTTAATTAAGGCAAAATAACCGATACCAACGGCTACCACGGCATATAAGGCCCAAGGGAATAAGCCATAATGCAAACTAAAACCTTGCAAATTAGTTTGCCAAAAGTGAGGTAAGGCGATATGTTGCCCGTGAGCAACATTATTGAATAGTACGCCAATGGCTAAATACATTAATCCCAAGCAAGCTTCGAAGATGATAATACGTATAATCCAACTGGCGGGTGAATACCGCGGTTTGGTATCATCTTTTAAAGATAAATGTTTTTTCCCCCACGGCCCAAAGGCCAATAAAATAGCGCCAAATAGAGCTAGCCAATGCCAATAATTAAAGTCAATAAAAATTCTAGGTGCTTTTAGGGTAATTAAAAATCCAATAATAAAAAACAGCGGTGAAAGTATATAAACTAGGTGTTTATATTTGGGAGTGATTTTCATGGCTTAGCCACTGACAGTGGATTGTTGGCGTAAGCCTGCAGAAAGAACTTTATAAGTGCGTTCGGAAATTTTACCTTCACGGTATTTTGCTTCAACATCAACATGCATCGGCTGGCCAAATTCTTGTAATAGTTTACGCGTGGTTGCGGTAATTTGTTCTGGGTCGCTATCGAGTAATCGATCGCGAATTTTTTCATCAAATGGTAAGAACTCACGCAAAGCAATACGTTTACCGTCTACTGATGGCACTAAACGTTGCCAAACAATTAGGCGCATGGTTTCAACAATATCAATGGTGCGACCAATACGTTCTTCACGTGGAAAGCTACCGACTAGGCGCCGAATGGTTTCAGCAACACCATTACTGTGCAAAGTGGTATAAACGGGATGACCAGTTAAGGCAGCTTCTAATACCGAATAAATCGTTTCGGCGTCACGACACTCTCCCACTAATATTAAGCGGGGTTTACGTCGCAAGGCATTACGCACGCCAGCAGCGAAATCGGGTAGATGTCGCGGAATTTCCGATTGCGCCACAATGGCATTTGGCATTTGCACCGAATCATACACAAATTCGATTGGAGCTTCGTAAGTTAAAATTTTGCGATGACTGTCGGTTGCTTCAGCCAGTTCTTTAATGATCGCCGCCAGTAAAGTACTTTTACCGGAACCGGTTGCTCCGGTAACATAAACCACACCTTCATGTGGGGCAATTGCATTTAAAATTGCTGGTGGTAATTCTAATGAGGCCAATGAAGGTGGCGCTGAAGGAATAGTACGAATCGTAATTTGAATGCCTTCATGGCCATCGATATAACAACTGGTGCCATTTACCCGATGCCGAAATCGCTCGTTACGATTGGGGCGCACTTCATAGTGGGTATCCAAATCATTACCGCGCATTAATTGGGTGGTGCCGTTGGGGCCATAAATTGCATTTAATAAATCGCCGGCTTCAGCGTTAGTGAGTTTGCGTTTGGTGATACGGTGCAACTTACCATATATTTCGGCAAAGATTTCTTCGCTGGTTTGAATGGTAATATCAGAGGCGTTAATGCGGTGACAGAAAACCAACAAATCGTCGATGTGTTTGGGCTCAAACCGACTGGGTTCGTTGGGGAATAGAAATTTTTTAGCGACCTCAGTCATTTATTTTGCTACCCAGCATTTTTTATTTCATTTTGTCATTACGAGGCGTTTACGACTTGATCGTCATCCCGTGACTTCTTCGTCATCCCGCGACTTCTTCGTCATCCCGCGACTTGATCGCGGGATCCAATCATTACTTCGTTAACACCGGCAGCCATTTTTTGCTATTAGTTTGCAAGGCCGAACCCGCGGTGATTCGTAGTACGCGATCGTTGATGCGTAATTCGTCTTTGTTACCCGTGACACCAAGATCAGCTTTAGCGACAAACGGCGCGCTCACAATATGCTCGGAATAAAGCTTGCGATATAAAATCATACCAGCATAGTCACGTTTAAGTCGATTTAAATTCACTTCAAATATTTGATCCGCTTGTTGCAAGCCTTGCTGCCAACCTTGCTTTAGAAAATAATTCCAAGTATTAGCTTCAGCTCGGCTATTAGGCAGTAAGGTGTGACTGGGTAAAGCTGGTTTTTTAAAGTTCATCCACAGATAGTTACGCCAGTTTGGTGGCGCGGTAACAAATCGCGCGGGCGCTTCAATTTTATAAATTTTAGACGCTAAGCGTAAAGTGTCGCTACTATCTTGGTTTAATTCATCGTTGGCTTCAACTAAAACTGGTGGTAATACACTATTAGGTAGCATTAACTGATTAAAATCAAAGACTCGATCAAGATAATTGGCCTGTAGTTCTAAGGCAGAATTAATATTTTTACTGCGCCAAGCGAGTGCGCCGGTGGCGCCTAATTGAGTGGCAGTTTCTTCTAAGGCCTTATAACGAATTTGATTAATCGATGTGCTGCCGGCCGGTAATTTTTTTACGTTCACATAACCGATCATAGCATTTAAATGTTCGGTGTCAGCAGCACCATAGCTGTGTGAATTATCGAGCGGGCCACAACCACTTAAAGCGATCGCCGCTAAAGGAACAATAACACCAACTTGGATTAATTTACGCCATTGCATGATGATTTGCCCCTATGCTTTTTGATAACGAAGTTCGATGGTTCGAGTTTTCGGATAAATCGTTACCCGCGCTTTGTTAACAACTTGGTAGGCAACGTCACGAACCATATAAGCGATGGTTTTATTTTCAACGTCCATTGAAACCAAGACCGGAATGGCAGGACGGTTACCCAAAATGCTTACTTTATAATGGCTGCTTGTGGCTAATTTATTTAATAAAGTTTCCACAGGACCGGTCCAATTTAGAGAAGCGATTTGACCCATGCCGATGGCATTGGCATTTAATGGGTGCTGAATTTTGGCGCCTGGATGAGTAGCAAGTTGCACGGCAGATAATTGTTGTAATGAAGTACCTACTGAATCAGCGGTTTGAGCTAACTGCGCTTGCGCATTGCTATCGACGGTCGCCACCGGTGCGCTATCAGTTGTAATATAATGTAGGTGTAGGTCAACGATGCGTTTGCTTTCGCTGTCACAGCCGGCCAATAATAAAGCGGCGCCCAAGAGAAGAATCATTTTAAAATTAATCTTTTGCATAATTGTACATTCTGTTCATTTAGTTAATGGTGGATTGTGGCTGTGCTACCAAACCAAAACCTTAAGTTCGGATTAATTGTAATCAAGAAACCTTAAGGAAATATTAAAAACATGGTATTTATCAGATTTTTTAGTAAAAATACTGTGCTTCATTAGGAATATTGCGGCTGAAATGTACATTTAAGGGATTTGAATTCTGCTAGAGTCAGAGTAGAATAACTCCCACCCCAAGTGTATAGGACATTTAACTTTTTAAAGGATGAAATTATGAAAAAGACATTACTGACCATTTGCGCTATTGCCGCGCTTACCGTGACGGCAAGTTTTGCTAGTTCTAACTTATTGAATGCATCACGTGCGGCAATGAGTGAAGGGCCTGTAATTTATACGTTGCATACCATCACTCCAGGGCATAAAAGAATTTCTCTTGATGAGCTAAGAGTATATTTAGGTAGTTCGTCAGTTTGTGATAATGCGCATTTATTTATGGCCTTTGATATTTCAGGTAACACAGGAAATCAATTATATGCTGACCCTGGCGTGCAAGGGATAGGTGCAGATGATATTAGTATTTACGGTCCAGGTTATACTTGTATAAAGTATGAATTGTTCTATCACGGTAAGGCTTATACACTAGGTCCTGTTAAGCTGATCAGCAAAAATGGTGAATATATCGCGGCGTCACCAAACTCTGGCACCTTAAATTTTATGCGTTAAGCGCGCGCTGCTTTAGTCTAAAAAGCCGGCTGCTGCCGGCTTTTTTATAATCTATTACTACCATTCCCAGGGGTTAATAACGGTTAATAAAGGATAATCAAAGTCCTTGGTGTTTCTAGTCACTAAAGCAAGATTATGCTGCAGAGCACTGGCAGCAATCATGCTATCGATAGTAGCCATCGGTCTTTTTGCTTCAGCAAGTAATCGTCCCCAGCAATCAGCTACCGCACTATCAATATTAATAATGCGATTGCCAAACCAATGTGGTAATGCATGTTCAAGCCAAATGCGTAGATTTTCTTTTTTATACTGATCTTTTAAGCTTTGGATGCCTCTACGGATTTCACCAATTGTTAATACACTGAGATAAAGTTCACTGCTAGGTATTTCAGTAAACCACTTTTCTACATTTTTATTTGGAGCTTTTCTGGTAATTTCAGAAATAACATTGGTATCAATTAAATAGCTCACCAATCAATATCCCTTGGTTTGGAGCGGTCACGCTCTAGGTTAATTTTTACTTCAGTCAAAGGGGATGCGCGAAGAAATTCAATAAAGTTTTTTTCTTTACAAGTTAGACGTTTATAGTCCTCGGTCGATAGTACCACAGCGGTTGCCTTACCTCTTACCGTAATATTCTGCGGACCGGTATGGCAAGCTTGCTTGATCACTTCGCTAAGACGAGCTTTTGCTTCTTGGAGTTGCCATGCTTCCATCTGTCTCACCTCTAAATGACTAGTCTGACTAGATATATTATAGTAGGGTTTAGTGGAAATTTCAAACCAGGATACTTTTGCTAATTTAATATTTCCTTAAGGTTTGTCAGTGATAATAAGCTCATGAAAAATATCAACCAAGCCCACTGGCGTGATTCAGCGCGTTCAGTGAAGTTCTGGATTTGGGACGGCAAAGCCGCTTTCCCAATGCTGCTGTTCATTATGCACATTTCGTGGTGGACCCTATGTCTCGCGGTGGGAGCGACCACCTTTTTCTCGATTCTAATGCGCTATGGCTTTACCCCAGCGATCTTTGGCCGTTGGTTACGTAGCTTATTTGCCGGTTCACGCAAAATTTCAAAACCGTGGTGGGTGGAGTAATGGAATTAACCAAGCGTATGATTGCCATTGTAAAACGCATGAATGTTGGGTTTACCTTGAAAGGTCAGCCAGTGGCTCCACAAGAAGTTTTTTCTGATACGGGCTTGCTGCCAGGTATTGTTAAGCGCGCCGATCAATTAGCATCGCTTTGTTTTGGCTATGGTTTGGGTGCTACTTATGAAGACATTGAGAAGTCTTTACTGGGTGTGCGTGTGAAATTCGATGAATTCACCCCAGATATCCTCCGCATTTTCTGTATCACTGATACCTTGTATGAACTCGTGAAATCCAGCCCGTCGAGCCATGAAGTGGCGCTCGATGAGCTAATGTATGATTAATTTTCAAGAAATCAATTTTTAAAGGTATCTCTTAATACTCCCTTAAGCTTTCAGTCGTACAATAGGGCTTGTATTGGTAGCAACAGATAAAGCAATTGACTCAAATGTACAGATGGATT
>JAHZKQ010000117.1 GCA_022600315.1 Gammaproteobacteria bacterium | reverse complement strand
CAACTTAACGCCCGTTCTTGATCGAAGCGGCGCCATTCATGGTAAAGAGATAAGGCGCGGGCTTTATGCTTGGGCATTTCTTTTTTGTTAGAGTCTTGATAATAAGACAATAGAAAAAATAATGCGGGAATGGCGGCTTCAATATTGGCCCAAGAACAATTACCGATAACCTGTGCGGGAATGTTTAAGGTCGTGATTTTGCTAAGCCCTAATACTTTTGGTAAGTTATGATGAATATCTTTAAGGGAATTTCGCTCGTATAGCAAGCTTTTGATTAAATCGATATTCCAAGCTTGGGAGTTCTTTAACTTATAAAAAGTTACATTATCGGTGTAATCCTCATTGGTAGCACGATCACAGATCGCAAATAACTCGCCGCATTTCACTAATGATAATGCATGACCGTCTTGACTGACTGGTAAAATAATTGGTTCGTATTCGGCAAGTTGTTTGATCCGTTCAATATGCTTATTTGCATCAGTCATATAATGCTGGAATTTAATTAATTCAGCCCCAACGCTTAAGGCCTCAATAATAATTTCAATGGTGTTGAAAAAAGACCGCAACGGTCTAGCAGCAAAGTTATTTCGATAATGAATTAAGGAATCACAAATTAAACCGATTGTGGTTTCTAAGAAAAATCCTTCATATTGTACTTCAGTAAAGCGACCGTCAGGGGTGACAATATCAGCACTGCCAATTAATTCAAAACGATGGCCGAGTAATTTAGTGTTAATAAAGTCTTGAGCAAATTTTAAATCGGCACCCTTCTCACGTAAAAGCTTTTTCATTTTGGTATTTTGTTGTAGCAATGCTTTAGCAAGTACGGGTAAACTCGCTGTAGTATAAGCGTTGGGATTGGCGCCTTGATCTAATAAATATTGACTGAATGCAATGTTTTTATTATCAACCGTCCAGTGCAAGGCAGTATTGCCCAAAATATCTTGTTTATCAAGATCAACACCATGTTCAACGAGTAATTTAGCTTTATCGATTTCATCCATAATGGCAGTTTGAATTAATGGCGTATAGCCATATTCATCCAGTATATTTATATCATCGGTTTTTTCTAATGTGGCAGCAACGCTCTCTTTCGAGCCATAAATAATTTGATCGGATAAGCTCATCGGTTAATGTCCGGCGCTGGGCGTTGGTGTTGAAGTCGCCTGCGCGGCAAGGGCCGCTTCAAGTTTCGGGGATGCGGCGAGTTCTTGGGCAAGTTCGGCGTTTTCTAAAGCTTCATTAATATTTAATTGATTGGGTTGTTTAAAATCGCCAGCCGGTTGGTTCATAAATTTAATATGGGCTTTAAATAACTGCCCCATATTATCACCTTGCTGCGCTAAATAATCGGCAGGGTTGCGTAATTTGCTGGCGTTGTTACCAATTTTTTCTTGACCATTGCGTTCAGCATGCCGACGTTCATATTCACTAAAGGCATCAATATCATCGAATTTAACCTGCTTGCCTTGAGTCGTTTGTGCATCAGTAAATAATTCGGTGGCACCTTCAATGCCAGGGAATTGATGCAGGCGTTCTCTAACCACAATAATAATGTCATCGGAATCACCAACAGTATTTCGTGATACGGCATAAATGGATAAATTGTATTCGCCATTGGGTAGGTCAATATAACGTCCTAATCGATCATCAAATTCGTCACTGGGAATTTTCTCATTGCCAGGTAAAAGCTCGGCAGCGGCTACTAGAGTTCGGCCACTTTTTACCGACAAACCAAGATCGATCATGCTGATCACGCGTTCAGTTTCGGTAGGCGTGAGACCCTGTGACGTAACCCGCAGGGTATAACTGCTGCTATGCCTTAGCTTGATAATGGCAAGCTCGCCACGGTTCACCTCGGGAATTTGGTCTAAGTTTTGCTGCCACCAACCACGATGCGCATCGCGCCGATGCTCAATCATCAACGGATCAAACAGCGCCACCGCAGCGGTCTGTGTCGCAATCGTAACGGTTTGGTCGATATTTAATGTTAGCGCCATAATCCCCCTCTTAAACACACTCTATGATAGCGTCCGAAGCTTAAGGAAATATTAAATGGCGGTCTCAGAGGAGGTTATTTGCTTGAGTGTGTGTGATGGTTTTTGTAGTATGCCCGAATCGAGCCAATTTTATCTAAGGAAGGGAGCTTGTAATGGTTGCAACAGACGATAGTGGTGCAAAATGCTGTGGGCATGACAACATACCGGTATGTTTAGGACGAGAAATATTGGTTAGAGATATCATATTTAGCGGTTTGGGTGGCGTTTTCACCATGACTTTATCGCATCTTATATTTGGTACTACAGGTGGGGCGGGTTTAGTTATATCACTCGGGGTTGGCTGGCTAGCCACTCGGTTAGGTATTGCGGCAATTGATCATCGTCAAGCAATTTCTGCATCGTGTACCACACTATTTGGCACAGCTCTAATAACAGCAGAGCAAGAACAAAGTCCTACAGGAGGGGCGGCAGAAATTGAAATAAGCATGAATAGATGAAAAGAGATTTAGCATGACAGTACCTCGTATTATTTTAAATAATTTATTATTTCACCTAGGCAATACGGCAGTTACCTTCGATAGGCTTAACTTATCTTTCGAGCCTTTAAAATACGGAATTGTTGGTGATAATGGGGGACGAGATATTTCTGGAAAATATTGGGATTGATGCAATGATTGAAATGGTGAGCAATAAATAAAGATTTATGGCTTAAAATATTCGAATAAAAGTAGTAAAATGGCACCATAGCCTGTGGTGTATTATCAATTTTTGAGGGAAAGCATTTGAATCGGTATTATCAAGTTCAGTCGACACCAGAGTTAACATCTTCTTTAACCCAGATAGATCAGTTAAAAGCTGAGATACATGAGCGACAGTCTAGTGCTAACAATGATTTAACGGAAGCTATCCAGGCTAAGCTACGTTATTTATGGACCTATAATTCAAATGCAATTGAAGGTGGCACATTGTCACTTGGGGATACGATTTTTTTCTTACAAGAAGGTTTGACTGTTCAAGGGAAGCCATTTAAAGATTTTTTGGATGCCCGAAATCATGCACATGCCATTGATTACGTGTTGGAAGTTGTTCGTGAGCAGCGCTCGATTGATGTTCATTTAATTCGCTCATTAAATGCTTTATTATTGATGGGAGTAGAAACAATACCAGCATTAGATGCCAGTGGACAGCCTATACAAAGAAAAATCAAACCGGGGCAATATAAAAAGCTTCTT
>JAHZKQ010000116.1 GCA_022600315.1 Gammaproteobacteria bacterium | reverse complement strand
GCAATACGACCATCTTTTAATACAATAATTCGATCCACTAAGGCTAGCATCGCCACTTTATGTGTCACCAAAACGAGGGTTTTATCTTGCAAATGAGTTTGTAAATTTTTAATAATTTGAGCTTCAGCATTACTATCCATTAAGCTGGTTGGCTCATCCAGCAATAACATTGATGAAGGCGCTAACAAAGCTCGTGCTAAAGTGATCGCTTGCATCTGACCACCTGACAAACCTTCACCCGTTTCACCGATCATCCGTTGATAACCTAGCGGATGTTCTTCACTGATGCGATCCACGCCAGTTAGCTTTGCTATTTTAATTAGTTCAGTTTCACTAATGGTTGGCTCAGCTAAAGTTAAATTATCTCGCAAGGTTCCATAAAACAAAGCATTAGTTTGTAAGCATGAACCAATATGACTGCGTATATCAGCTGGGTCAATCTGACTACTATCAATCGCATCCAGCTTAACTTTGCCAGCCAAGGGCTGATATAAAGCTAATATCAAACGTAATATTGTCGATTTACCCGAACCATTTTGCCCCAAAATAGCTACTTTCTCACCAGCTTTAATAGTAAAACTAATATTTTTTAAAGCAGGCCCTGCTTGTTCTGGATAAGAGAAATCAACCTCCTCAAATTCAATGGCGCCCGTTAACTTTGGCCGATGAATATAACTTGCCGCTTGATGACGCTCACAGGGGAGCTGCATAATTTTATTTAAGGCATCAAGCCCCATGCGCGCCTGCTGGTAACGGGTAATTAAACCAGCAACTTGCACCAACGGCGCAATGCAACGCGCACCCAAAATAACTGATGCAATCAATCCCCCCAAACTAATCTCACCCTGGCTAAATAAATGCACGCCTACAATAACCACAATTACTGTATTCATTTGCATGGCATAATTTGCAAAATTGGTAGCAATTGCTGAAAAAACTCGCGAACGATTTGCTGCTTGGGCAGTATAATTTACATATTTTTCCCACAACTTTAAGCGTCCACCACTCATCAATAAAGTTTTAACAGTCTCTAAGGAATTCAATGATTCATACAATACAGCTTGCTTTTGAGCGCCACCTAAAAACATTTTTTTAGCGGCTTGACGAATCGGCAACTCAACCAATAAAGACACCACAATCACAATAGGCACCATAAAGAGTGGCACCAACACAATACTACTGCCAATTAACCAAATTACAAATAACAAAAATAATATAAACGGCAAATCAACAATGCTAGTTAAAGTGGCTGAAGTAAAAAAATCTCGCACTGCCTCATAGCCTTGCAAATTATTGACAAATGCACCCGTTGAGGCTGGCTTGGCTGACATTTTCAAATCTAAGGCTTGCTGGAAAATCATACTTGATAGCAATACATCAGTCTTCTTACCACTAATATCAATTAAATAGGCGCGTAAAGTTCGCAATAGAAAATCAAAAATAAATACAATCGCCACCCCAATTGCCAATACCCATAAAGTGGTAAAGGCATTATTTGGCACTACCCGATCATATACATTCATAACAAATAAAGGGCTAGCAATCGCAAATAGATTAATCATGATAGCCGCAACAATTACACTGTAATAATATTTTCGATAGCGCGACACAGTACTCCACAACCATGATTGCGGTCTATCAACCAGATACTCACTAGCACGTTTTTCAAATTTATGCTGTGGTTTAACATAAATTGCATAGCCTGAATAGTCTTCCTGCAAGGCTTGTAAGCTTAATATTTCTTTACCGCCATCAGCTTCTGGCAAAACGACTTCATATTGTTTTTCATCGGTAATGCGAGTTAAAAGACAGGCACGATTATTTTTTAGCAAGATTACTGCTGGCAAAACCAAATGACTAATTTCAGTTAAGGCCGGCGTAACAATGCGCGCCCGCATCTCTAAACGTTTAGCAGCTTTAACAAATAATTTTGGTGTTAAGCGCCGATCAACTAGCGGCAAACCGGCGGTTAGAGCTTGCTTGGAAACTGAAATACCATGTTGCTTGGCTAGCATCAATAAACAATCTAATAATAAGTCATCCTGTGACAATATCATCAACCTCTTTCACGTTCGAGTCGATTAAGATTAATATGACCATGCAAATGATTGGCTAGCACGCCCATGCCTGCAAATAAGTTATAAGCATTAAAAATTACTTGATAACGCCCCGTGGTATATTCGCGTTGAGAATTAAATAACTCATTTTCAACATCTAATAAATTTAACAACGAGCGCTGACCAATTAAAAATTCTTCCTTATAATCTCTCACGACATGCTCTGAAGCCAACACATGCTCTTTTAAACCTTGCAAACGTTTCACCGAATTTTGATAATTATTCCAAGCCCGACGCACTGACTCTAACACTTCACGTTCAGACTCAGCCAACTGATGTTGAGCCGCAAACCGAGTTTGAACTAATTTTTTAATCGTGGAAACATCGCTGCCACCGCGTAAAATATTATAATTCAATATCACTAAACCTTGAATGATCGTGGTACGCCCCACCACCGCGCTATGATCACTGGTATGCGATGCGGTGCCTTGCAAAGATATTTGTGGATAAAGATTACCTTTAGCAGCGCCCACTTGATAATCTGCAGCAATTAAGGCCTTACGCGCTGCGATAATTAATGGATTATGTGCTATAGCATAGCGCTCGGCAACACGCAAAGCTTTAGGCAAATTACGTGGTACAATCGGTTTGCGTAAATATCCTGGCAGTTGATCTACTACCCGAAAATAAGCCACCTTTGCATTATGATAAGCATTTTCAGTATTGTATAAAGAAACTTGAGCACGAGCTAAACGTCCACGCGCCAATGAAACTTCAGACCGTCGACCCACGCCCTTTGCAAAACGCTCGCGAATGTCTTTTAACGTTTTTATATGTGATCTTTCATTGTCTCTTGCAATGTGAACTAATTTTTTAGTGCGCAATACATCTAAAAATACTTCCGTGGTTTTTAATGCCGTGGCATTAATTTGCTGCAAACTAAGACCACGCGATTGTCCATACTGCGCCTTCCTCGCAAAAATATTATCAATGGTTTTGGTGCCATCAAATACCAATTGCCTTACCACTAAGGTTTCACTTTGCGGTGCTTGTCCAGAAAGTTCAGTTAAACCTGGCGCATGACTGGTTTCCTTACCACCATCAAGCGTGATATCTAAGTTTGGCAAATAAGCACCACGAGCCTCGCCAATGGCCGATCGCGCTGCACGTTGCTGAGACAGCACAGTTAAAATATTGGGATTAGTGAGTAACACATGCTGAAAGACTTTTGCCAAAGTCTGTATCGAAAATTGAGGCGGTTGCAGCTTGTGTCTTTTAAAAACCTTTTTCTGTTTTACGAGCTTTAATTTTTTCTGGTCTTTTTTTGTGCTGCTTTTAGTGTTGGCTTTAGGCGGCGCCACAAGAATTGGCGGTGCTTCACGTAAATTTTGTAATGGTGCAGCAGGATGGTTTTGAACCGGGAAAACTGTGGTCGGCGCCTTAGCTAAATGCAATGGCCAACGCGGCTGAATCGCTAATGGCGTTGCCAATAGTGGACTCGCAGTTAACATCGGATCTGGCAGGCCCACAGCCATAGGGCTAGAGGCTGCTGCCACAGCGCTTGCAGCCATCATCAAACCTGCACTCAACGCAACTTTGGTAACCTTCATTGATCGACTTGGCATGACATTCCTTGTACTCAAATTAACGCGTAGTCAACAAGCTAAGACGAAACCTGCCCCAAGTTAAAGGATGCCTTAAATTTGTTAAATTTTCAATCGGTTGAGTTGGAATTTTAACTCTGAGCAAAGCTTGGAAAAAGAGCTTTGAAGAGGTGTTCAAGAGTGTAGCTTTAAGTTTGGGGGGAAACACGTTTTTCCCCCCAATCCCCCCAACGAGGTGTTCAAGAGTGTATTTAATTAATGAAGTCCGGCGAGTGTTGCTAACTGAGAGGTGAGAGAGGTAGCAATGTTAGCAAGGCTCGCCTTTTTCACTGGAGTGAAAGTTAATGTATGGTCTCCAGCTGCTGGACTTCTTTTTGCACGGTTTTAATCTGTTTTGACAGATTAATTTGTAACTGCTGCATTTCGATTTGCATATGTTTCAATTGAGTTTGCATTTGCGATCGCAAATCTTGTATCTGCTTTTGATTATGAGCTTGTTGCTTCGCCAATTGCTTGGGCACACTACTGGCTACTTGTTGAATCTGAGTTTGCAAAGCGGCTACTGCAGTTTGCATTGAATTAGCATTCACTTGCGCCGCATTGG
>JAHZKQ010000115.1 GCA_022600315.1 Gammaproteobacteria bacterium | reverse complement strand
TCATTAGGGGCATTTATGCTTATAGGGATTTTACAGTTTTCTATCAAGCAGCGATGGTTGATATTAGTTGCTGTATTCATCGTGATTTGTTTAGGTATTTATAATTATACCCAACTTCCGATTGATGCAGTCCCAGATATTACCAACGTTCAGGTTCAGATTAATACGGAAGCAGCAGGTTATACACCATTAGAGGTGGAGCAGCGCATCACTTATCCAATTGAGATTATGATGAGTGGATTACCTAAACTTGACTATACTCGCTCTTTGTCACGTTATGGCTTGTCTCAAGTTACAGTCATATTCAAAGAAGGCACAGACATCTACTTTGCCAGACAGCTCATCTCCCAACGCTTACAAGCAGTTAAAAACAAACTGCCGGAGGGCATCAATCCCATGATGGGACCAATTTCGACAGGGCTTGGTGAAATTTATATGTATAAGCTTACAACAAGCAAGCCGGATAACTATACGCCTACAAAATTAAGAACTATTCAGGACTGGATTATCCGCCCACAACTACGCAATGTACCAGGGGTTGCTGAAGTGAATGCCATTGGTGGTTACACTAAGCAATATCAAGTCTCTCCGGACTTAAAAAAATTGATTCGATTTGGCTTGGCATTGGAGGACATTGAGAACGCTTTAAAGAAAAACAATGACAATGTCGGAGCCGGATATATTGAGAAAAAGGGGCAGCAATTTTTAATGCGGGCACCGGGGCAGTTAAAAACCAATGCAGATATTGAGCGGGTGGTGGTTAAAGCTATTGATGGGGTACCGATTCATATAGCAGACATAGCTGATGTTACGATTGGGCATGAGCTGCGCCAGGGTGCTGGCCTTGCCGCTGGCTCTGAAACTGTTGTTGGAACAGTTTCCATGATTATTGGGGAGAACAGCCGTATTGTTGCCGAGGACATTCACAAGGCTTTGAAAAAAATCAACGAGACCCTGCCTGACGGGGTGGAGGCGGTGCCAGTTTATAACCGCATGAATTTGGTTAATGCCACGATCAAAACGGTCACCAAAAACCTTACAGAGGGTGCGTTGTTGGTGATTGTGGTGTTATTTTTGTTTCTGGGTAATTTCAGAGCAGCAATGATCACAGCACTGGTCATACCTATTACGATGCTAATGACTATTAGCGGCATGCTTCAATACGACATCAGCGCCAATCTTATGAGCCTTGGTGCGCTTGATTTTGGTTTAATTGTGGATGGGGCGGTCATTATCGTTGAAAATTGTATTAGAAAGCTGTCATGGCAGCAGCACAGCTTCAAGCGAAAACTAACGCGGCAAGAGCGGCTTGATACCGTATTAGAAAGCGTCAATGAAGTCATTCGACCCAGTCTTTTTGGTGTATTAATTATTACTATTGTCTATTTTCCCATACTGACTTTAATCGGTGTTGAAGGGAAGATGTTTCGCCCAATGGCACAGACGGTGATTATTGCACTGCTTTCTTCCATTGTCCTTTCAATAACCTTTGTGCCGGCCTCTCTTTCTATTGCTCTATCCGACCAAATTAGCAAAAAAACAAACTATATCGTGTTGTTTTTTAGAAATATATACAAACCAACCTTGTTATTTTGTTTTAAAAACCGGGCATGGGTTATTTTGCTATCTTCAGGACTTGTCGTGGCCAGCCTTTTTTTGGCAATAAATATGGGTGGTGAATTTATTCCAAGCCTGGATGAAGGAGATATTGCTCTACATGCATTACGAACACCATCAACCAGTTTGTCGCAATCCATTGACATGCAAAAACATATTGAAACAATTGTAGAACGTTTCCCTGAGGTCAAGCTAGTCTATTCTAAAATAGGAACGGCAGATGTGGCCACCGATCCCATGCCGCCTAATGTCGCAGATACATTTGTCATTTTAAAACCAAGAGAAAAATGGCCTAATCCCGATAAATCTAAGACGGTCTTACTCAAAGAGATTAAAGCGAAACTGGCTAAGGAGCCTGGCAATAAATATGAGTTTACCCAGCCCATTCAAATGCGTTTTAATGAGCTGATTTCTGGCATTCGTGCCGATGTGGCCATCAAGATTTATGGCGATGATTTGGATAAACTACTTTTACTTGCCAAAGAGGTGTTTAAGGTTGTAAATCCGATAGAAGGAGCGGCGGATACCAGAATCGAGCAGACGAGTGGTTTACCGACCATTACTATACGTATTGACCGTAAAAAATTGGCCTTATATGGCCTGAATATGCTAGATGTGCAAAACGCGGTAGAAACAGCGTTAAGCGGGCGTGTTACAGGCCTTGTGTATAATGGGGACCAGCGATTTGAGCTGGTGATTCGGCTCAAAGAACAAGAGCGCAAAGATAAAGATATTTTATCCAAAATCTTCATTAAGCTTCCCCCTAAAGAAGACGAAAAGAAACATTTTATTCCGTTAAGCGAGGTTTCTTCTTTGGATGAGAAATTGGGTCCTAATCAAATAAGTCGTGAAAATGGTAAGCGGCGCATTTTTATCTCTACCAACGTGCGTGACAGAGATTTACATTCGTTTATTGATGAAATACAAACCAAAATAAAAAACAATGTGAGCTTGCCGGCGGGATACTGGATTGATTATGGTGGTGAGTTTGAGCAAATGACTTCGGCGGTTCAACGCTTAACGCTCGTTGTTCCGGTTACCTTGTTATTGATTTTCATTTTGTTGTTTATGGCGCTTCAAAACAAACACGATACCATCGTCGTCTTTAGTGGCATCCCACTGGCACTAACCGGTGGGATCTTTTCTTTATGGATAAGAGGTATTCCGCTATCCATTTCTGCGGGTATCGGGTTTATTGCTTTATCTGGGATTGCAGTATTAAATGGCCTTGTGATGATTAGTTTTATTACCAATTTAAGAAAATACGGCAATACGCTGGTTTATTCGATTATTAGAGGGGCGTTGGCCAGATTAAGACCCGTATTAATGACGGCACTCGTGGCCTCTCTTGGTTTTGTTCCAATGGCACTGTCAACAGGAACGGGGGCAGAGGTACAAAGACCGCTGGCAACAGTGGTCATTGGCGGTATATTGTCATCCACTTTTTTGACGCTTCTGGTTTTGCCGGGCCTTTATTTTTGGGCGCATAAGTCGTTTAAAAAAAATAACCAAGGGTAGTTACAAGCCATTTCATACACACCCCAAACAAAGTTTTTTGGCTTAAAAGCTAAGGATATAAACTATGGATATAAGTGGAAAAATCGGCCAGGATTCGTAAGCGGTTACTTAACCGCCTCCTCCCCGTATCTCTTAGTTGCTTATGTTACACCGGTATGGCCGAAGCAAAACTAAGGTGCACTGGTACTTCAACTGGTAATTGCTCAAAACACATGACAAAAATTACCTGCGAGAAAAAGTATGAACATACCAAGGGGACAAAGTACGTGGATGGCTATAAATCTCAATGTAAATGGCTAACACATCTTCGACACGAAGAGTGTCTTCCTGTCGATGAATGTAAATAATAATAAAACTTAAAAATAAACGCATGGTAATGGGCAAGGCAAATAGGTTAAAGCCAATCAACATAAAGTACATTAAAAAAGCATTCATTTTTTAATACTTACGCCTTTCCATAAGTAATAAACAGCAGGGATAACAATCAAAGTCAAAAGTGTCGCACTCACCATCCCCCCAACCATAGGCGCGGCAATGCGTCGCATGACATTAGAACCTGTACCGCTACTACCAATCATAATGGGTAAAAGTCCAGCGATAGTCGCTGATACAGTCATAATAATGGGTCTAACACGCAATAATGCGCCATGAATGATTGCCTGTTTAAGAGCCCCTCTCGTCAGCAATTTTTGATTCGCTTCTGCATGAGCGATGGCCTCCTTCCAGGCCTGATTAAGGTAAACCAACATGATGACTCCAATTTCAACTGCCACACCAGACAATGCTATAAATCCAACGCCCACAGCAACTGATAAGTTATAATTTAAAAAGTAAAGTAACCAAATCCCTCCTGTTAAAGCTAAAGGAAGCGTTAATAGAATGATTAACACCTCTCCCATTTGTCTAAAGTTCAAATACAATAATAAAATGATAATTCCAAGCGTTAAGGGTCCTACCATCATCAAACGTTCTTTGGCACGTTTCATATATTCATACTGACCAGACCAGACCAAACTATATCCAGGTTCTAACTTTAAATTTTTATCCAGCGCTATTTTAGCAAGATTAATATATGAACCGATATCAGTCGTATTAAGATCGACTAGAATCCAACCCGTAAGCCTGGCATTTTCACTTTTAATAATCGGTGGACCATCTGCCACATAAATTTTTGCAACATCGACCAATGGAATGTGTGCACCCGTTGGTGTGACAATCGGTAACATTTTAATTTTTCCAATTGAATCTCTATCTGTTTGTGGAT
>JAHZKQ010000114.1 GCA_022600315.1 Gammaproteobacteria bacterium | reverse complement strand
GGCTATCGCTCGGCCGTAGTCTGGCACCACCGGTGTGGCAGAAGAGTTGTGCCGGAAAGCTTCAATGATTGGCAGCGCATCCTCGGGATGTCCGGCGCGGAGCAGCGCATCGGCGACGTGTTCCCGAATGGCGATGGCACAATCTTTGGTTTCTTCACCTCGGCGCGCATAATAATATCCCATGATGCCTTGTAGACTTGGAAACTCACCGACCATCTCAGTCAGTAAATCACATTTTGCGAGTTTTGCTGCGCGCTCAGTGGTTGCACTATCGGCATGGGTTTGTTTGGCGATATATTTTGCTAGTTTAATTACGCGCTTGGTTTTATCAGCCAGCGTGCCTAATTGTTTTTGGAAGACAACATTGCTTAGTTTATTGAAGTGAGAATCGAGTGGGTGCTTAAGGTCATTGTGGTAGAAGAATTCTGCATCAGATAAGCGCGCGTTAATTACACGCTCATTGCCGCGAATTACTGTGTCTGGATTTTTACTTTCAATGTTGCTTACCAAAATAAAGTAGGCTTTAAGCTCGCCTTCGGTGCTTACAATGGGAAAACATTTTTGGTGAGTTTGCATCGCAGTGATTAATGCTTCACGCGGAACGTCTAAAAATTTCGGATCAAACTGGCCTTTTAAGACGACCGGCCACTCCACTAGAGCGGTTACTTCACGTAGTAAGTTTTCACTGATAACGGCATCACCGTTGGTGTTAGCTGTTTTGTTAATTTGTTTGCGAATAAAGTTTTTGCGGGCTTCAAAATCAGCAATAACATGACCGCGCGAAAATAAAATATCAGCATAGTCTTTTGGGCTAGTAATACGGATAGACTGGGGGTGGTGGAAACGATGGCCGCGAGTTTCGCCAGTTGTGTTATGGCCAAAAACTTGGCCGCTTACGACTTCATTGCCAAACAACAAAACCACCCAATGTACCGGGCGAATAAAAGTGGTTTTATTACTGCCCCAGCGCATGGGTTTGCTGATAGGAAGGTTTTTCAAGGCATTATTGACTAGCTCAATAAGTAAATCAGAAGTGTTTTGCCCGGTTTCTTTTGCTTTGTAATAAACTCGTTCGCCTTTTGGAGTTTGTTTTACTTTGAGCTGATCGGTAGCAACGCCGCAAGAGCGCGCGAAACCAATGCATGCTAAAGTCGGCATGCCATTATTGTCATAAGCATTTTTACTGCTAGGACCAATACGCTCAACCTCTCTGGCAGGTTGGTGATCATCCACCTCTTGAATTAAGACGGCCAAGCGCCTGGGAGTGGCATAAACACGATGCTCTTTAAAGTTTATACCAGCGCTTGCAAATTCTTTCATTAAACAGTTAGCTAATGCATAGCTTAATTTATCTAATAAACGTGGTGGCAGTTCTTCGCAACCAATTTCAAATAAAAAATCTTTACACGTCATTGGCTAAGCTCTTCTTTGGTGAGTAAGGGAAAACCAAGTTCTTTTCTGGTTTCAAAATAGCTTTTTGCAACGGCTTGAGCAAGTTTGCGAATCCGCAACATATAGCGCTGACGCTCAGTGACAGAGATGGCTTGCCGGGCATCAAGTAAATTGAATGTGTGCGAGGCTTTTAAAATCATTTCATAAGCAGCTAAAGGGACCTTGGCTTTGATGAGCTTATTCGCTTCACTCTCGCAGTTATCGAACTGTTCAAACAAGTTTTGGATGTTGGCGTGCTCAAAATTAAATGCTGAAAGTTCAACTTCATTTTGATGAAAGACATCACCATAAGTAATATTGCCGGCAGGGCCTGTAGTCCAGATTAAATCGAACATGTTGTCGACGCCTTGTAGGTACATGGCGAGTCGCTCTAAGCCGTAGGTGATTTCGCCGGTAACCGGATAGCACTCAAGTCCGCCTACTTGTTGGAAATAAGTGAACTGAGTAATTTCCATGCCATCTTGCCAAACTTCCCAGCCATATCCCCAAGCGCCCAAAGTTGGTGCTTCCCAGTTATCCTCAACAAAACGAATGTCATGTAAGAGTGGATCAATACCAAGTTCTTGTAATGAGCCAAGATAAAGCTCTTGGATATTATCTGGCGAAGGCTTTAACATCACTTGAAATTGATAGTAATGCTGGGTTCGGTTTGGGTTGTCACCATAGCGCCCGTCGGTGGGGCGACGTGAAGGTTGTACATAGGCAGCAGACCATGGTTCTGGGCCAATGGCGCGTAAAAAAGTTGCGGGGTGAAAAGTACCAGCACCCACTTCAAGGTCTAGAGGTTGTAAAATAACGCAGCCTTGTTCCGACCAATAATGTTGCAAGGCTAGGATAATATCTTGGAAACTTTTAACTGCAGTGATCAAGGGTTTTCCTAATTCTTTTTTCAAGTTAAGCGCCGAAAAATTTATTTACGGCGCTTAAATTAACAAGGGTTACTTTACAGCGTCAATAGCTTGTTGTAACTGTGCTGCTGGTGCGGCGCCAGGAATAAACTGAAACTTAGTATGTTGTTTGTTGCCAAATACAAAAGCAGGGGTGCCGATTAAGCGCAGATTCTCAGCCAGTTTAAAGTTCGCTTTTATTTGCATGGCGTAGGCGCGATTTTGCATGTCTTTTTTAAGCTTAGCAACATTCAAACCAACTTTTTTAGCCACACTAAAAACTTTATCATTGGTTAATGGATCAGATGCTGCTAACAAGGCGTTATGAAAGGCATAATATTTACCTTGCTTAACGGAAGCTAAAGCTGCTTTGGCAGCAAAGGTTGAGTTAGCGCCAAAGATGGGAAGCTCTTTAAAAATAACGCGTACATTAGGGTTGTTTTTTATAAGCTTAGCAATCACTGGGCGCATCGCCTTGCAGTGGCCGCATTGGTAATCGAAAAACTCAATCATTTGAATGGGCGCATTAACATTTCCCACGCTGGGAGATGCGGCATTGTTGAATAGTTTTTGTGAGTTGCTTTTAATGGCAACTACAGCAGCTTTTTGAATTCGTGCGAGTTGTTGGCGTTGCAATGCCTGAGACGCTTCAAGTAACACGCCTGGATTTTTAACAAGATAGCTATGTACAATATCTTGGATTTGTTTGGTTTGCGCCGGAGTAAAGTCCGTGCTTATCTTTGCTGGAGTCGCCGCTATGGCAACTGCACTGACGGTGAGCAAAACGGCAGCGATAATGCTAAGAATTTTATTTTTCACGATAGTTGTCCTTTTGTTTGAGTGAGTCGCAGCTTAAACTTTCTAGGCGCGGCGAAGGCCGACATTAACTATAACGAGTCATTGAGTGATTTGCCAGGGAATTTAGTCTGAGTTTGAGGCTAAGTGGCTTCACTTAGGTCATCGTCAATGGCTTGGCGTAATTTCAGCATGGCATTTTTCTCGAGCTGGCGAATGCGCTCGGCAGAAACACCATATTTGGCGGCAAGTTCGTGTAGCGTGCTTTTACTATCTGTTAACCAGCGCTGCCGAAGAATATCTTGGCTGCGTTTATCAAGGTGAGCAAGAGAAGCATAAAGTTGTTGCTGGCGATTGTCTTCCCAGTTTTGGTTTTCAAGAGCATGCTCTGGAGTTGCGCCTTGGTCTTCCAAATAGTTTATTGGCGCTTGCCATGCGTTAGCGTGCTGATTATTTTCGGTGGAGTAGCCATCGAACGCCTCATCATAATTGCTTAAGCGTGCCTCCATTTGTCGTACGTCTTTAGTGCTGACGTTAAGTTCTTCAGCAACTGAAGTGGCTTCGGCATCATTAAACCAGGCGCCCTGCTTTTCTTTTTTGCGCAAATTAAAAAATAATTTACGCTGAGCCTTGGTGGTCGCAATCTTGACGATTCGCCAATTACGTAAAATGAACTCATGAATTTCAGCGCGAACCCAGTGTACGGCAAATGAGACCAAACGTACGCCGACTTTAGGATCAAATCGTTTGACGGCTTTCATCAGGCCAATATTGCCCTCCTGGATAAGGTCCGCTTGCGGTAAGCCATAACCGGAGTAGCCGCGGGCGACGCGAACGACAAAACGCAGGTGTGACATAACCAGCTTGCGCGCAGATTCAAGGTCATTGTGTTCACGAAGCTGGGTGGCGAGCTCTTGCTCTTCTTCCAAAGACAGCATAGGGATTTGATTAACCCAATGAATATAACTACTTAAGCTGCCGGCGGAAAGCGATCCTTGGAGGCACTGTAAGCTACTTTCTGACATAAATACGCTCTAAATTTGTGCATTTGCCGGTATTTTAACACCATTAATTCAGTAGTGCTAATACTCTTTACCCTGATAAAAACTCAGCCAAACAGGCTCCTGCAAAGCGCCTGAGACAGGGGTTTTCTGATAAAATCGTTGAATAATGCCCGGTCACTTGCTTTGGTGCTTGGCAGGTCTAGGTATGCAGAAAGTCCGATTACAGGGGTGTCTTTATTAAAGACGGATTGCTTCAGTCGCCTAGCAGTTTCAAACCCGGATATATCTGGCAGGCCGATGTCTAACAAGACAACATCAAATTTTTTCTCATCGGCACGATCTAGAGCATCTTCGCCGGTAGGCGCTAGGGTTATTGTACAATTTACTTGGTGCAGCATAAGCTCGGCAACTTTTTGTGAGATCTCATCGTCTTCTACTAACAGCACCTTGGCAGATTCAAGATGACCAAAGTGAAGCTTTGATCTTTGCACATTATCTTCAGTGTTTTTTGCAAGCGCGTTGGTTAAATAAGGCATATCAAGAGTGATGGTGAAATTTGAGCCCTGATTGGGAAGGCTAAAAACGCTAATCTCACCATCAAGCTCAGCAACAAGCTTCTTGGTAATATATAAGCCAAGACCTAAGCCGTCATATTTTTCTTTAGAGATGGAGTGTAGTCGGCTAAAGCGTTCGAAGATTAGCTTTAATTTATCTTTTTCAATTCCAACGCCGGTGTCTTTAACGGTAATGCAAAAAGTTATCGACTCAGAATTTTTTTCAACTAACTTAGCCTCGACACTTATAGTGCCAGCTGCAGTATATTTAACGGCATTGCTCACCAGGTTCAATAAAACTTTCTCCAGACGATATTGATCGCCTATTAGAGTAAGATCTAGCTTAGGGTCAATATAATGGGTTAAGGTGTTTTGCTTGCGTGCCGCTTCAGCACGCACTATGGCAAAAGTTTTTTCTAGCAGCGGGCTAATGGTGAAGGGGCTTTTTTTATTTGCATTGAGCTGTGCGCTTGCTTGTGAAAGGCTCACCATTTCATCGAGCATTTTTAATAAGCATTCACCAGAACCCAGTATATGTTCGAGCATTTCTTGATGGTTCGGGTCTTTGATTTGTTGTTTAAGAATTTGTGCAAAACCAAGCACGCCATTAAAGGGGGTGCGGATATCATGGCTGAGGCTCATAATTAATTCTGTTTTTATAGTATCTTGGGCCCTGGTGATATGCCTTGCATTTTGCAATATTTTTTGTGATTTTTTGCGATCGGTAATTTCGGTGGAAATACTTAGCAGGCCAGTCACTTTATTGTTTTGATCGTGTAAAGGTATTTTGTTAATTAGAGAAACGGTAGGAAGCCCGCCATTGCTGTAACCATACTCTTCGATTAGAGAGGCTTTGTTGTTTGCCATAACAGACTGATCTTCGCTCCAGGCTTTATTAGCAAATTGAGCAGGTAGGACCTCAAGGATTGTTTTCCCAATGATTTCATTTTTCGAAGCATTAATTGCTCTGGCGGCATTATTATTTATGCCTAAGTAAATGCCCTGCCGATCGGTCCAATAAATGCAGCCAGACACTTTTTCAATAATATTTCGTAATAAACTAAGCTCCGATTGTTTGTATAAGGTGGTTTGTTGGGCCAGCTGAGTTTCCAGCTTGCGAATGTGGACTTGTTGTCGTTCGCATAATAATTCAAGTGATTGGTTTTCTGAACCCTTGATAGCAATATCAGTTTCCATGGGTATAAATCTCTCTCTCGACGGGACGATAGTCTAACATTTTTACAGGCAAAATAACAAATTAATTTGTTTTATTGGGCTTGGTTTTCGGGGGCGTTTAGGTGTTGACGTAAGACCAGCCAAGAGCCAATAAAGCCGAGCAAACCACAAATACCGATAATACTAAGACTAGTTAGTGCATTTAAGTTTTGAATAAAAAATCGATTGCCATATGTTTTTGCTAAAAGATCTGCCGGTGTTTTTAGCCACCACACGATTAAACTAATTAATATCCAAGCGATGTAACCACCGAGCACGCCATAAAATAACCCGCGATAAAGCAGAGGGCGGCGAATAAAAGCGGGTTTTGCACCAATAAGTTTTAAAATAGAAATTTCTTCACGATGTTTTTGCATGCTAAGGCGAATGGTGTTACCAACAATTAAAATAACGCCGCAACCAAACAGAAAGGCAATCGCATAAGTGATCCGCCTACTCAAAGTTAAGATGTAATATAAACGCTTAACCCAGGCCATATCAACTTGAGTGCTGCTAACAGTATTTAGTGTGCTTAATTGTTTTGCTAGCGAAACTAAAGCAACGGGGGTGATTATTTTTTCGCTGGGGGTGACGATAATGACACCGGGTAAAGGGTTATGATTAAGCGCACTTAATGCTGCTTCAAAGTGAGTTATTTTTTTAAATTGATCGAGTCCTTCTTGTGGGGAGATATAGCGAACCCTTTGAACGGCAGGGTTGTTTTTAAGTTGGGATATTAGCATACGTTGACGCAGTGGGTTGGTGTTTGCATTAAGATATAAAGAAATTGTGGGACGACCTTTTAAAACGGGCTCAAGATTTTGGACGTTTTTTAAAAAAACATATAGGCTTGATGGCAGCGCCATAGCAATCCCGATAACCGCCAGAGTCATTAAGGTGGCAAAAGGTGCGTGCACCATTTCATGCATTGCGTATAGACAAGCTCGGCCATGGCAACGTAACCAATTAGAAAAAGGATTTAGTCGAGCTGCGCTGCGCTTATTGGACATGATGATCTCCTGCAAGCATGCCGTTTTTCAAGGTAATAATTCGATGGTTTAATTTACTAATTAAAGCCGTGTCGTGGGTGGCAATTAATGTAGTAACACCAACGGCATTAAAGGCTTCAAACAGGCGAAGAATTTCAGCGGATAATTCAGGGTCTAAATTTCCGGTTGGTTCATCAGCTAGAATTAAGGTTGGGCGATTTACCACGGCTCTGGCAATACCGACGCGTTGTGCTTCACCACCGGACAAAGCGCCAGGAAATAAATTTTCTTTATCTAATAAGCCAACCTTATCAAGTGCGGCATGTACGCGGCGTTTTATTTCATGTGGATTAAAGCCGGAGATAATTAACGGTAGGGCGACGTTATCGAAGACATTATGGTTTGGAATTAATTTAGTGTCTTGAAAAATCATGCCAATATGGCGACGGTAATCAGGAATTTGGCGGCGTGATAATCTAGATAAATTTTTGCCGTTAACAATAATTTGACCTCGGGTACAGTTTTCAATCATGGTGATGAGTTTTAACAAGGTAGTTTTTCCAGCACCAGAGTGACCGGTCAGAAAGGTCATTTCTCCAGAGGCAATTTGCAGATTTAAATTGTTTAGTGCATATTGCCCGGCAAAACTTTTTGAGACGTCAGTGAAATGTATCATGTGCTAGTCCTTAGCAAATAAAGCCTCGACGAATTCATTGGCATCGAAAGGCTTTAGGTCATCAATGCCCTCACCGATGCCGATAAAGCGCAGCGGTAATTTTATTGTATCTGCAATTGCAAATACAAGTCCACCTTTTGCGGTACCATCAAGTTGAGTCAGGGTGATACCAGTTAAGCCAACGGTTTCATGAAACTGTTGTGCCTGATTTAAGGCATTTTGTCCCATGCTGGCATCAAGCACGAGCATGGTTTCTTGCGGTGCATTAGGATCGAGCTTTTGCATAACACGCTTAATTTTTTTAAGCTCGGTCATTAAATGATCTTGCGTGTGTAAACGTCCTGCGGTGTCAGCGATAAGTAGATCATAGTTGCGTGCTTGGGTGGCTTGCAGGGCATCATAAACCACTGAGGCACTGTCAGCACCAGATTGTTGAGCAATAACGGGTACGTCATTGCGCGTTCCCCAGGTTTGTAATTGTTCAACTGCAGCGGCCCGAAAAGTGTCGCCAGCACCTAGCATGACTTTAAGATTTTGGTGTTTATAAAAATTTGCCAGTTTTGCGATACTGGTTGTTTTGCCGGCGCCGTTTACGCCAACCATTAATATAGTATACGGTTTCGCGGTTATTTCTAATGGAATAGCATAAGGTGTAATAATTTCCACCAGTAATTGCTTGAGAGTGCCGATTAATGCTTCTGCATCATTCACTTCATGGCGATCTATTTTGTTGCGCAGCTTCTCCAGAATGTTTTCAGTGGTATCGATGCCAAGATCAGCGCGCAAAAGTATAGCTTCAAGCTCATTGAGCAATTCAGCATCGATGGTTTTTTTACCTCGCACCAGCTCAACGAGGTTGTTGGCTAATTGTTGTCGGCTACGTTTTAGGCCGCCACGCAAGCGCGATAACCAGCCTTGTGGCGAAGCAGGCTCGGCATTTTCAGTGGTTGTTGATTTGGGCTGAGATTTTTTAAACTTAAACATATCAATAATCCACTTGGTGAAGTTAGTGTATTTCGATAGAATGACGAAAGTCTAAGTTTCGACAACTATGTAGCACTAGAGGTATTTATAATAATGCGTTTCTTTATATTTAGCCTAATTTTATTGTTGCCAGCTGTTATTTGGGCAGATGGGGCTACCTTAACTCATGAGTATCAATTGCGCAACGGCTTAAAGCTTGTTGTTCGTGAAGATCATCGCGCGCCCGTGGTGTTTTCATCGATTTGGTATAAGGTTGGCAGTAGCTATGAGTCCAATGGAACCACTGGGATTTCGCATATGCTGGAACACATGATGTTCCAAGGCACTAAACGTTTTCCACCAGGGATGGTTTTTAAAATAGTTAGCCAGCACGGCGGCCGACAAAACGCGATGACCAGCAGTGATTTTACTGCCTATTATCAAATACTGCCGGCAAAATATTTAAGCTTAAGTTTTGAGATTGAAGCAGATCGGATGAAGGGTTTAACGTTAGAGGCAAAACGTTATGCAAGTGAACATCAAGTGGTGCTGGAAGAAAGGCGAATGCGTATTGATGATCAACCGCGTGCATTAACGAGATTACGTTTTCGTGCAGCCGCCCTGATTAACAATCCGTATCATCATCCTATCATTGGTTGGCTCCCAGACTTAAAGAATTTAACTTTGGATAATTTAACAAATTGGTATCGAACGTGGTATCAACCTAATAATGCCATTGTGGTGGTGGTTGGTGATGTGCAGCCCTCGCAGGTTTTGGCTTTGGCAAAGCAATATTTTGCAAATATTCCTGCAGGAAAGGTGCCGGTGTTAAAGTCGCGCACTGAAATACCAGGCTTAGGAGAAAGACGTGTCACAGTGAATGCACCAGCAAAATTATCTTATCTATTGATGGGCTACAATGTTCCCGAACTAACAACAATAGCGCAAAAGTGGCAGCCTTATGCGTTAATGGTTTTGGCGGGCGTTTTGGACGCCGGCGATAGTTCACGATTATCGCGCGATTTAGTGCGCGGCAAACAAATTGCAGCAACGGCATCGGCTTATTATAGCCCTTATCGTTTACACAATGATTTATTTATGTTGTCAGCTATTCCAACCGCCGGGCACACGGTTGCAGAGTTAGAAACCAATTTGCTTAATGAAGTAGAAAGATTGCAGCAGCAGGCAGTAAGTCTGCCAGAATTAAATCGAGTAAAGGCACAGGTTATTGCAAGTAATGTCTTTCAAAAAGATTCTTTATATCAACAAGCATTGGATATTGGTGCGGCAGAAGTTGTGGGCTTGTCTTGGCGCGACGAAGCGGAATTCGTCAAGCGAATACAGGCGGTCACAGCGGCACAGGTTCAAGCCGTTGCGAAACAGTATTTAATAAAAGCGCGTTTAACGGTTGGAAATTTAAATCCATTAAACATTAATCTAAATGCTAAACAAACTTCTAGTGGAGCAGTTCATGCGAATTAAACTAACCGTAAGGTTTTTATGTTATGGCTTATTTTTTATTTTAACGATTGCATGCGCCGCACCGCCGCACAAAGTTCTTAATATCCAGCATTGGCAAATAAATAATGGTGCAAAAGTTTTTTTTGTGCGTTCGGATCAGTTGCCCATGCTAGACGTTCGAGTGGTTTTTTCGGCAGGTTCATCATATGACGGCAAAAATTGGGGTCTGGCAGCATTCACTAAAAATATTTTAGGTGAAGCGACTACCACTATGAACGCAGATCAGATTGCAGTGGCCTTTGATCAAGTAGGCGCTGTTTTTAGCGCGAATGTTAATCGTGATATGACATCGATTAGCTTAAGAAGTTTAACAGACTCTCAATATTTGCAACCGGCATTAACGACATTTATCCAGGTATTGACGCAAGCAAAATTTCCCCAGCGCGCTATAGATCGTGTGCGTGGCATTACTCTGACAGCAATTGCGGATCAGGAACAGAATCCGAGTGTTATTGCGAAAAAGGCTTTTTATGCCGCACTTTATAAAAATCGTCCTTATGGACACCCTGTTATTGGCACAGCAGATCATATTAAACAATTTACTATGGCGGATATAAATGCTTTTTATCAACGCTACTATGTTGCTAAGAATGCGAATATTATTTTAGTTGGTAATGTTAGTCGTGATCAAGCCAATAAAATTTCACAGCGAATTGCAACGGCATTACCACAAGGTAATCCTGCGCCCAAACTCAATTTAGTGCCTGATTTAACAGCACCAAATTATGTGCATGTAAATTACCCGGCCAAACAAACGACAATTATTGCCGGTCAGGTTGGGATTAATAGACAGGCGCCAAATTATTTTCCATTGTTGGTAGGAAATTATATTTTTGGCGGCAATCCACTAGCTTCAATTTTATTTGAGCAAATTCGCAATAAGCGCGGCCTTGCTTATTCACCTTATAGCCGGTTTATTCCGTTGCGTTATCGAGGCCCCTTTATGGCTACTATGCAGACTCGAGCGAGCAAGTCTAAGGAGTCATTAACGGTGTTAAATGCACAGTTACAAAAATTTATTCAGGATGGGCCAACGCAATCGCAGCTTGAAACATCTAAAAATAATTTGTTAAATGGTTTTCCTCTGAGCTTAATGAGCAATGCAAGAATTTTAAATATAGTCACTAGCATTGCTTTTTATCAGCGCCCACTAGATTTCTTGGATTATTATAGTCAGCACGTGCAGGCGGTAACCGTCCAGGATATTGAAAGCGCATTTACAAAGCTGATTAAACCAAATAGGTTGGTGACTGTGACTGTAGGCCCGAATGAACAACAGGCAGTCACTTCACATGAGCCTTCACGGTAAAGGCATAAAAATTAATGACGGCTTCAAAGGCTTTAGGGCAAGTCCGAATTATTGGTGGTAGCTGGCGTGGTCGCAAGCTACGGTTTCCTCAAAACCTATTGCGGCCAACACATGACCGGGTTCGAGAAACGGTTTTTAATTGGTTGGCGCCGCATATTCTGGGTGCAAGCTGTTTAGATCTTTTTGCCGGTAGCGGTGCCTTTGGGTTTGAGTCACTTTCGCGTGGAGCAGCTAAAGTGACGCTTGTTGATAGTAGTAAGGATATTATATTAGCCTTAAAAAAGTCTGCAGATTTATTATCGGCAAAAAATTGTGAAATAGCTCATGGAAGTTGTCCAAATAATATTCCACCTCTTGTTCAGGCGCCTTTTGATATTGTATTCCTTGATCCTCCCTATCAGGAAGGCCTTATTATTCCTGCAGCTAACTGTTTGTCCGAACAACATTATATTAAATCCAACGCCTGGGTTTATATTGAAGCGGAGAGAAGTTTGAGCTTAGAAGGGCTGCCAAAAAATTGGCAGCAGCACCGACATAAGCATACGGCCACTTTGGATTATTATTTGTATAGAGTTAGTTAAGCTATATCCAACGCTATCTAACCAGAGGTTTTCTCTGCTTGTTGGTGAAGCGAAATGCAGATATCCTGGGAGCCTGAGATTTGGGTTTCTAGTGTCCGTGGGCGTAGCCAGCTTCATTTGGAGTCGAGTAAGTTATGAATTATTTCAGGGAAGATTCCCCAGTTTTGTTAACGCCAACGGGCAAAGTAGCTATTGTTTTATTGCCATTATTTTTTGTTTTGTTTATTGAAAGCATGAGTCTTGGTTTATTATTCCCGATACTAAACAGTATTATTATCGATCCAATAACAAGCTTTTTACCAAGAAACTTATCGCTGGGTAATCGAAATCTTATTTATGGTATTACTGTAGGTTTGTTTATGATTTGCTGGTTTTTTGGCGCGGCGATTTTAGGTGATATGTCCGATAAAATTGGGCGCAAAAAAGCTTTGGTGATTTGCTTGCTGGGAACCTTTGCAGGTTATATGTTAGCGGCAACAGCAATTTTATTTAGCTCACTAGCTTTACTTCTAGTAAGTCGAATGATTGCAGGGTTTACTGCGGGAAGTCAGCCAATTGCGCAAGCAGCAATTGTTGATATTAGCAATGAAGGCAATAAAGCGAGAAATATAGGCTTTATTTTTTTTGCGATTGTGCTGGGGTTCGTGGCTGGGCCGGCAATTGGCGGCGTACTTTCAGATCGTTATTTAGTACACTGGTTTAGCTTTGCTACGCCCTTGTATTTTGCGGCAATACTTTCTTTTATTAATGTGTTGATGTTGTGGTGGTTTTTTCCAGAAACTTTAAGATTACAGCAGAAGGTGCAAATTAAATTTCAAAAGGCGTTAAGTATTTTTATTTCGGCGTTTACTCAAGTGCGATTACGGAAACTTTCGATAGTATTGTTGGTAGAGGTTTTTGGTTGGAGTAATTACTATGCGTTTATCGCATTATTTTTATTTGAACATTACCATCTTAATGCGTTACATGTGGCGATTTTTCTAATGGTTTTAGCGCTTGGCTTTAGTCTGTCTTGCGCTTATCTGGTGGATTATCTTGCCAAGCAATATTCATTACAAAAAACAATTGTTATTGCATTGGCGCTTACAGCAAGCTGTGTCTTAGTGACTTTATTAGTACATACTGAATTTATTGCCTGGATTTGTGCTTTTATCATTGGTGCGGGGGGAGCATTGGCCTATTCAGATTTAATTGTAATGTTTTCTAATCAGGTGCGTGAAGATGAGCAAGGCTGGGTGATGGGGGTGACAGGTTCAGTTATGGCGCTGTGTTTTGGACTAACAGCGTTGATCACAGGTGTAGTTGCTGAGCTTGGACCAAATATTCCGCTTCTATTGAGCTTCTTGGGGCTTAGTCTGAGTGCAATTCTAATGGCTTTAACTTAATAGAAAACCATCTAGTTGACGGCATATTCTCGTATTTTGACGCTAAAATGCAGTATTGTTCAGTATCTTGCTGGACTTATATATCTATGTTGCTTGCCATTAAAGCATTATGTTCGATGAATTTACGCCGTGGCTCAACATTATCACCCATTAAAGTAGTAAACATCTCATCGGCCAGAACGGCATCTTCGACATTTACTTTAAGCAGCCGGCGAACTTCAGGGTCCATGGTGGTTTCCCAAAGTTGATCGGGATTCATTTCACCAAGACCTTTGTAGCGAGTAATGTTTAGGCCTTTCTTGCCCTCGGCAAGCAACCACTCGATTGCAGTGTTAAAGCAAGAGACTTGAAGTTGTTTGTCGCCACGAGAAACAAACGCCCCCTCCTCTAAAAGGTTGGATAATTTATCATTTAATTCAATGAGTTGCAGATAATCTGCTGAATTAAAGAAGTCACTAGTAAGATTATAGCTATTAGTGAGACCGTGGTTTAAATAACAAATGCTGGGCAAAAATAATGATTTTTCAGAG
>JAHZKQ010000113.1 GCA_022600315.1 Gammaproteobacteria bacterium | reverse complement strand
CCCAATATCGAGCGTCCGGATGAGTTTGTTAAAGTAGTTAAAGAATTTATTACCCATGTTTAAATTTTAGCTTATACTTTCACCGCAGCATTTACCGAGATTTTAAGGCAATTCATCGATAACTCATACTCGCGATTAAACATAATCGGCATATTATTCTCACCATGACCAAAATCTTGGCTGGAAAAAACAGGTATATCAATAGCCTTAGCAAAATAACCTAATTGTGTTGTAATGGCAGTACGATTAAAATCTTGCTCCGCTTGGCCAACACCAATTGCCTGGCAATTAAAATCACCAAAAATAATTGCCCGCACGCCCGTTAAAAAACCGGTTCGCTGCAGGTGTTTTAGCATGCGAAATATTTTATGCGCTTTTTCATTCACATCTTCAATAATTAAAATTTTATTGCTGGCATTAAGTTGCCACAACTCTCCTGAACTTAAAGCTAATAGACTTAAATTTCCCCCAGTAATTTGGGCATTAATTAATTCGTTTTTTTCAGCCAGTAAGTTTAGCGGGGTCAATGCAATGCTTGGTGATTCGATTCTTCCAAACAGTAAAGCAAAAGTTGTTTCAATTGATGTGCTCGACACTGAGCCATTACTAAAACGCAACATCCCACCACCATGAACGACTTGCCAATTATATTCTTGGGCAAAATATAATAATAATGAAGTAATATCACTATAGCCCATAATAAGTTTTGAACTAAGCTTAACCGGTGCTTGCTGTAATAATTGATGCAAAAATGGCAGCATATCTGCCGTACCTTCACCACCGCGCATTGCTAATAACGCTTTGACACTCGGATCAGTTAAATATTGAAAAAATAATTCTGCGCGCTGTAATGGCGGCGTATAACAATAAGCCGCTGAATCATAAGTCGCTTGTAAAGTATATTTTTGCTGTAAAAACTCTTCGGCTTGAATTAACTCTGCTGCCGATTGACAGCGTGAACCTGAGCAAAAGAGAGCAACTTTACTGCCCTTTGTCAATAGCTTTTCTTGCATTTATCGATCCATTGCGAAATGTATTGCTAAATAATGACACGTGTAATTTAACTTGACAACACAAAGCATTGTTGAGTAACGTGATAAGTAATGCAGCACTTTGCTGCCCATCACAAGGTTAAAAAATTATATGCAGACAGAAAAACTTTTAAAGCATATCACCCACTCTCTTGAAGACAATAAAGCCATTGAAACTATCACGTTAAATGTTCAACCCCTCACCGATATTATGGATGCCATCGTAATCTGTACGGCAACCTCAACCCGACATAGCACCGCACTTGCCAATAACCTATTGGAATACCTGCGAGAATTTGAAATAAAGCCCATGGGCACAGAAGGTTCTGACGAAGCTCAATGGATCTTACTGGATTTCTATGATGTTGTAGTACATATCATGCTATCTGACGTGCGTGATTTCTATGCACTTGAGAAGCTCTGGGCGGTCAGCGAACCCAAACAAGCTGAACGATCATAAACAATGCAAATCACTTTAATTGCCATAGGGCAGCGCATGCCAAGCTGGGTGATAAGCGCTACAGACGAATACAATAAGCGCCTGCCAGCAAACTATCAGCTGCAAATAAAGGCCCTGAGCGCACAAAAACGCGGCAAAAATAGCGATATAAATCGACTGCTTGAGATTGAAAGCCAGCAACTAATCGATGCTGTGCCTGATAATAACCTTATTATTGCACTTGATCGTCAAGGCCGTGAATTTTCCAGCACACAATTGGCTTCGCAGCTACAAAACTGGCACGATGACCGCCAAGATATTAGCCTGCTGATCGGCGGTCCGGAAGGCATTAGCAAAAATGTGCTTAGCAAAGCCCATGAGACCTGGTCACTTTCTAAACTGACTTTGCCGCACCCGCTGGTGCGAATTTTAATTGCTGAGCAAATCTATCGCGCTTGGGGTATACTGTCGGGACATCCGTATCACCGTTAGCAACATTTAAGTTATGGACAATCTGCGTAGCCAATTTAAAATCAAACATCACCAATCAGAAACTCGGCTGTTTCATAGCCGCTGCTTTATCGCTATTATTTTAGTGAGTATCATCTGCCTGGCGATTGTAGTCCGATTAACTTATCTGCAGCTCTTTAAACATAAATTTTACACCACCCTGTCAAAACATAACCTATTAAACCTAGTACCGGTTGATCCCAATCGTGGCTTGATTTTCGATCGTAACGGCGTGCTATTGGCAAAAAATATTCCGGTTTATACTCTAGCGATTATTCCTGGCCGAATTAAAAATCTACAACGTACATTAATGGCCATAAATGCCATAGTACCGCTTAGTAATGATGATATTAAAACCTTTAGACGCAGCCTAAAACGCCATCGTCATTTTAATGCAGTACCGTTAAAATATAAACTCACTGAGGCTCAAGTTGATCGATTTTACGTAAACCATTATCGATTTCCTGGGGTATTAATTCAAACCAAATTAATTCGCAATTATCCTTTAGGTGCAGTAACCAGCGATGTATTAGGCTATGTGGGGCGAATCACTGCCAAAGAATTACATGAAGTCAACCCGATTAATTATAGTGGTTCCGCTTATATTGGTAAACGCGGTATTGAAAAATATTATGAAGCTTTATTACATGGTCAAGTCGGTGCTGAAGAAGCCGAAACTAATGCTGCCGGACAAGTGGTGCGGGTATTAAAGAATATTTCCGCCAAACCTGGGCAAAATATTTATTTAACCATTGACAGTAAACTGCAAGCCTACGCTGAAAAGGCCTTAGGTAAAAATGACGGTGCTATTGTTGCTGTTGATCCTGCAAACGGTCAAGTCCTAACCTTAGTCACTAAACCCACTTACAATCCCAATCCCTTTGTGACCGGAATCAGCAGCAAAGCTTATAATACACTGGTGCACTCGCCCGGCAATCCCTTATATAACCGCGCCATTCGTGGCGAATATGCACCTGGCTCTACCATTAAACCATTTTTTGCGGTGGGTGGTTTAGACAGTCACATCATTAACACCCAATATCAAATTTACGATCCCGGTTGGTTCCGTCTACCCAATACCAAACATATTTACCATGACTGGAAAGTCACCGGGCACGGCTGGGTAAATGTTAAAAAAGCCATTATCGTTTCTTGTGATATTTTCTTTTATAACCTTGCGGTCAATCTTGGCATTTCCAGAATGGATACTATTTTAAACGGTTTTGGTTTTGGCAAACCCACAAATATTGATATGCCATTTGCTTTAAATGGAATTGTGCCTTCACCTGCTTGGAAAATGCAACACCACGGTCGACCTTGGTATACTGGTGATACCGTTATCACCGGAATCGGGCAAGGCTCTTTATTGGTCACCCCATTGCAATTGGCACAAGCCACCGCTACGCTGGCTGAACATGGACAAGGCTATCAGCCACAATTAGTGTTAAAAACCGTCGCTGAAGATGGCGTTATTGATATGCATCAACCCATTGCTTTAGCACCCATTCAATTATCCAACCCAAAAATTTGGCACACGGTGATTAAAGCGATGATGGGAGTTATTTATAATCCTTACGGGACGGCAGTTTTATTTGGCAGGCACCCACCTTACACTGCCGCAGCAAAAACTGGTACCGCACAGGTCTTTGGCAAGCAACGTGATGAGGAATGGAGTCGCACCAATATCCCCAAAAGATTACGCAACAACCATTTATTTATTGTCTTCGCCCCAGCAAAAAATCCTAAAATTGCCTTGGCCATGGTTATTGAACACGCCGGCCTAGAAGATAAAATTGCACGCAAAATATTAGATTTTTATTTTTCCGAGCTAAAACAATTAAAACATAAAAAACCACCACGCATTCAATTGCCAATGCCAGGTTGATAAACTTAGACTGCCGCGCTAATGCTCGCAGTGCCGCAGACAAAAACTAGGAACAATAATGAGTTATTTTAAAATCCGCGGACAAACCTATGAGGATCGCATTAAACAACAAGTGCGGCAGTTACGCTGGTCTGTTTTACATATTGATCCTTGGCTTACCATTGGGATTATTTTATTGGCTAGCACTGGGCTGATGATCCTTTACAGCGCTAGCAATGAAAGCTTACACGTTATCGTCAGTCAAAGTTTGCGCTTTGGTTTAGCATTTATTTTAATGTTTGTATGTGCACAAATTTCGCCGCGACGTTATCTGCAATGGGCGCCTTGGCTATATGGCTTTGGAATTATTTTATTACTACTCACCAGCGTTGCCGGCCACACCCAAATGGGCGCAAGGCGTTGGCTTAAACTTGGACCCATACATTTGCAACCCTCAGAAATTATGAAACTGGCCTTACCACTAATGCTGGCTTGGTATTATCAAAATAAATCTTTGCCCCCAAAATTTAAACCCTTATTAATTAGTGTTGGCCTATTATTGTTGCCAATAGCGCTGGTGATTAAACAACCCGACCTTGGCACCGCCATTTTAATTGCCATCGCCGGCATCAGCGTATTGTTATTTGCTGGTATGAGCTGGCGATTAATCTTGGGCTTAACCAGCATCGTCATGGCCGCCCTGCCTTTCTGCTGGCATTTTATGCACCAATATCAGCGTAATCGGGTCCTCACTTTCTTAAATCCTGAGCGCGATCCGCTCGGCAATGGCTATCACATTATTCAATCTAAAATTGCGATTGGCTCCGGCGGATTTTTAGGTAAGGGCTGGTTAGCTGGCACACAATCGCATTTATCTTTTTTACCCGCACATGCTACCGATTTTATTTTTGCGGTTAATGGTGAAGAATTGGGCTTAATTGGCTGCATTTTATTGCTAGCAATATTCTTATTAATTTTTGCGCGTTGCTTATATATTAGCTGGCAAGCACAAGATACTTTTTCCAGGCTATTGAGCGCAAGCTTAAGCGTTTCATTTATTAGCATGGCGTTAGTCAATATTGGCATGGTCATTGGGATTTTACCGGTGGTTGGTGTGCCACTGCCATTAATTAGTTATGGTGGCAGCTCAATGGTCACAATTATGATTCAATTTGGTATAATCACCAGTATTCATACTCACCGTAAATTATGGGCGAGTTGATGCAATAACTATTTTACTTTTCAAGGGAGAAAACATTGAAGTCAGGATTATTGTTAAGTCTACTATTAAGCGCATTCTTTACCTTACCCAGTTACGCTAAAGCCAAACCTGCGCCACTGCCTCAATCTATTATCCATTATGTCGATAAAATTAGCCAACAATATCATTTTAATCGCGATAAGTTACTGGCATTAATGCAACAGACTCATCCCCTTCCCAAAGTGGTTAAACGTCTAAATCATCCATTTGAGAAAAAACCCTGGGATTTTTACCGCAACTATTTTATTACCACTGAGCGTATTAATCATGGTGTTAAATACTGGCACGAACACGCTAAAGTTTTACAGCAAACTTCTAGAAAATATGGTG
>JAHZKQ010000112.1 GCA_022600315.1 Gammaproteobacteria bacterium | reverse complement strand
TTTGCTATTCTGAAAGCTCTAGGGATGGCAAAACATGATTCACAATGACGGCGTACAACTGATAAGCAAGCTCAGACTTATTGGCTGACCCCAAAGTAATTTGCTTTAATTGGCGGTCGATAACCACCACTTTATTAGTATTTTTAGCAAAACTATCGCTAATATGGTTAGCGATAATAAGATCAAGATTTTTCTTTTTTAATTTAACAGTAGCTGCCTCAATTAGATCTTTATCTTCTGCACAAAAACCAACACAAAAAGGCCGACCTTCTAACTGCGAAACCTCTAATAAAATATCTTGCGTGCGCTGCAACGATAGCTGTAAATCGCCCGCTTGCTTTTT
The DNA here is from genome assembly GCA_022600315.1 of Gammaproteobacteria bacterium. Classification (GTDB taxonomy): domain Bacteria; phylum Pseudomonadota; class Gammaproteobacteria; order Coxiellales; family Coxiellaceae; genus JAHZKQ01. The sequence continues at coordinate 2,212 of JAHZKQ010000112.1, read as the reverse complement.
GATTTTAGTCGTTTCTGGCTGTGCCAACGTATAATCCGCGACAGCGGCAGCGCTAATAAAGATATCTTGATTCTTAATATGCGTCATTACTGCTTGATACATATCACCTGCACTGGTAACAGAAACCAGCCTCACCCCTAATGGTGCCACTAGATTTACCGGACCACTAATTAACGTAACAGTTGCACCTAGATTTACTGCCGCCTCTGCTAACGCATAACCCATCTGGCCGCTACTGCGATTACTTAAATAACGAATATTATCGATAGCTTCATGAGTGGGTCCTGCAGTAATTAAAATATGCTTACCGGCCAAAATAGGTTTACGCTGCTTGTTTAATAAAAACTGACAGAGCTGCTTAGGCTCTAACATACGCCCCGGCCCTATTTCACCACACGCTTGCTGGCCATCAGCCGGACCAATAATATCAATGTTACGTGAGCGCAGTGATTTAATGTTAGTCTGCGTTGCTGTATTTAACCACATCTCACGATTCATTGCTGGCGCGATGCCAATAGGTGCCGTCGTTGCAACACATAAGGTACTCAATAAATCATCGGCAAAACCATGCGCTAGGCCTGCAATAAAATTAGCACTGGCAGGAGCAATAACTACGTAATCCGCCCAACGTGCCAAGCTGATATGCAGCATATTATCGGCATCACCTATTTCATTATAACGATAAGCTTGAGTTAGTGCTGATAAGGCTCCATAAGCAACAAAATCTTCAGCGACGCGGGTTAGTACCACTTTAACTTTACAATCTTGTTGATTTAATCGACGTACTAATTCGGGGATTTTATACGCTGCAATACCGCCACTAACTCCTAATACTATATTCATATTAATGCCTATAAAAACTATCTTGAACTAATAACTCAGCAATCTGCACTGCATTAAGTGCCGCTCCCTTGCGCACGTTATCTGCTACCACCCACATATTAATGCCATTAGGATGAGATATATCTTGACGAATACGCCCCACATAAACTTTATCCTGACTCGCCGCATGCGTAACAGCCGTTGGATAATCTCGGTCTTCTAAGACCTCAATACCTTGCGCATCCTGCAATAGTTGTATCGCATGATTAATTTCAAGCGGTTGAATAGTTTCGATGTTAATTGCCTCGGAGTGCCCGTAAAAAGCTGGCACACGTACTGCAGTCGCATTAACTTGAATATCAGGATCATTAAATATCTTTTGTGTTTCCCAATACATTTTCATTTCTTCACGGGTATAACCATTCTCTTGGAATTGATCAATTTGTGGAACAACATTAAATGCTATTTGACGTGGCAATACGTTTTCTTCAATGTCACCGCCATTTAACAATTCGGCTGTTTGCTTTGCCAGCTCAGCAATAGCTGCACTCCCAGCACCTGAGACCGCTTGGTAGGTAGCAACATTAATACGCGTAATTCCCGCCTCCTGATAAATAGGCTTTAACGCTACGAGCATTTGAATCGTTGAGCAATTAGGGTTGGCAATAATATTACGCTCACGGTAATTTTCCAGTGCACCTGGGTTTACTTCGGGTATCACTAGCGGAATATCTGGATCATAACGAAATTGTGATGAGTTATCGATAACGATGCAACCTACATCCGCAGCTTTAGGTGCATATAACGATGCAACTTTCGAGCCCGCCGAAAAAAATGCGTAATCAACTGTACTGAAGTCAAAATCATCAAGCAGCGTCACCTTAATAGACTTCCCAGCAAACACGACTGTCTCACCTACTGAATTTTCACTGGCAAGTGCATGTATTTCCTTGATAGGGAATTGACGTTCTGCTAATACTTCTAAAAAAACTTCACCAACAACACCCGTCGCACCGACGATGGCGACGCTATATTCTACTGTCATAATCTATCCTAATTATTTTGGGCTTTATTACGAAGATAATGATCCATCAAAACCAGTGCCACCATTGCTTCAACAATCGGTACGCCACGAATACCCACGCAAGGGTCATGACGCCCTTTGGTGATGATATCAATTTCATCGCCTTCTAAGTTTACTGTCTTACCCGGCTTGATAATACTTGACGTTGGCTTAAATGCAACTGTAGCTAACAAATCCTGGCCTGATGAGATGCCTCCTAAAGTACCACCAGCATGGTTCGATAAAAATCCAGAAGCGTCCATTTCATCACGATGCTCAGAACCACGTTGTCGTGCTGCTGCAAAACCATCACCAATCTCAACACCT
>JAHZKQ010000111.1 GCA_022600315.1 Gammaproteobacteria bacterium | reverse complement strand
TTCAAAACCGCAGTATGCCTAAACGGTTTATCAAGGCTTCTAAAGATAAACAATCCTTTGTAAGTTTAAGCAAAAGGTTAGCTGCAGCTACTGAACAATTACAACTGGGTTTGCCAGTAGAAAATAAAATATCTGTGGCAGAGAGCAGTAGAGTCAAAACAGGTCTTTTATCAAGTGGGTCAGGAAAGAGTGTTGGGAGGGTGGATTCAACAACCTCAGAGATAGCAAGGAAAAAACTCCTGAGTTCGCTATCTTTATTCCGCTCCTTTGAATTGTCTAGCGAACAAAAAGTCGATCCAGAGGAGGTGCAAAAACTTTTAAAGCTAGTGGTTGAAGGCGAACAAGATCAAGCAGAAGCGATGGTAAAGGAAAATTCAGCTTTATTGTTGGTAAAAGGGGAAGTGACGGATTTATCTGAACGCACATTTAAAAATATCACGGCTTTTCAATATGCTTTATGGGCTTTAGATTGGCATATGTGGAAAATGTTGGCTAGCTATATGCCTGATAAATATCAATGGAACCAAATTTTAGAACTGGATAAAAACGGCACGGAGCATGGGAAGTATTTTACGTTAAAGCCATTAATAACAGCTTTGGAAGACTACATTGAGAATAATGAATACAGTGTGTGGAGGAATGATAAAGATCGCCAGTCTTATTGGCAAAGAAATGTAGGCGGCGAACAAAGAAAACTGCCAGTGCATGTCGTGCATGAATATTGTCGAAAAGATCGTTCATTCCGTCCGCTACCATTATTTACTGAGGCGACTTTGCCACGGACTCGACAAACGCAAGACGGTGGTGAGTGGTTCACAAGTTCACACAATGAAGGCACCATCGGGGTAGGGCATGCCAATGTGCGTGCAGGATACAATGAGGCTACTTGGCAAGCAAGTGACAGTACTTGCAAATTTCCTCATATGGAAGATAAGGGTGCGCTGAAGAAATTATATTCAACTAGAGTCAAGCAATTAAAGGCGTTGCGATGGGAGTTGAAGGAGAAGTTGGAGTTGGAGCTGGAACCGGAACCGGAGCAATCCGAGTGTTATTTTGCACCGAAATAAAGGAGTAAAATATTTATCATAAGGTTTGCATTTAAATTTTATAAAATCTAATGGTAAAAAACCTGACCCCACAAATCATCGGCCATTAATTTATTAAGAAAAGTCGTCGGATGAATTCGATCATAATAAAAATATCGCCAAGGTTTAGCGCAAGCCTTTCCAGCCTGATCGACATAATTACCTTGATTGATGTAACAAGCCTTAACTTTTTCATCGATAGTATGATGCTGACGATACCAAGCATAAGAAATTTTCCGCTTAAAAATATTTTGATCAAATTGATAAGTATTATAAAGTACCACCATAGGGTCATGTTGATATTTTTGGGTAAGCCGGGCGTTATACTGCCGAATCATTTTTTGCAAACTTAGCAAGTAATGGTGTTGATATCGTTTAGCCAATTGTTTAGCCAGTGGTGAACGAGTTAGTTCTCGAAGTTTAAACACCACTATATGTTTTGCGCCTAATTTTTTTAAACGCGTTATTTGTTTATTTAGTGCATCAAATTCATTAGCAACAAATTTTTGGTTATGAGCTTTGGATCTGGGTATATAGTTTAAGAAATCATTGGTGCCGATAAAAATAAAGTAAAAGCTGGTAGTTGGTTTAATATCACCCTCGTCAAGGTATTGCTTAATCTCACCTGCCAAATCAGGCACTGTAAAACGCCAAGTTTTTTGAGCTTGATTAATATCATGACTGGTTAAGCTTATTGGACCCACAGTTTGCGCTTGCCCATAAGCAAAATTTCTAAACTCTTTAGGATTATTGATATCGACTCCAAGCTTTATGGCAAGATATTCCGACCAATTTAGACCATCACTAAAATGGCCTAAGTAATAAGCTTGACCGGGGTAGGTATTTTTAGAAAGCGCGTAAGTATTCCCATTGTCGGAGTAGCTGTCTCCAAATATCACCAGCTGTTGAATACTGGTGGGGCTGGCAAAAGCGCTGATGCTTAAATAAGCAATAATGCCAAATAAGATGATTTTTCTGGTAAGCATAACTATCTGCACCGTGTGCGGGGCAAGTCTTGAGTATTGATTTGGCTCCCCAGGACAGATTCGAACTGCCGACCAAGTGATTAACAGTCACCTGCTCTACCACTGAGCTACTGGGGAACATCTTCAGCTAAGGCTCAGAAAGAGCGCCTATAGTAATCAGCCTGTTAGCTAAGGTCAATAGTCTAACTTAAACATCCAGCACTTTTTTAAAGCGATCAACGGCTTTACTAAGATTCTCATCGCTGGTGGCAAAGGAGACCCGCAGATGCCCGGGTGAACCAAAAGCTGTGCCCGGCACCACCGCGACTTTAGCTTGATCAAGCAGCAACTCAGCCAATTCAACATCAGTCTCAAGCCCATGTGCTTTAATGGCTTGAGTAATATCAATGTAGGAATAGAAGGTGCCGTCTGCTGGAATAATTTTAACCTTGCCCATGCTATTGAAGCTATTGTACATAAATTGATGTCTTTTTTGATAGGCAGCTAACATCGGCGGCAAGAACTCTCTACCGGCTTGAATGGCATAGGTGGCCGCTTTTTGAGTAATTGAGCAGGGACCAGAAGTGCTGTGTGATTGGATTTTTTTCATTGCGCCAATAATTTCTTTGGGGCCAGCGCCATAACCTAAACGCCAACCAGTCATGGCATAGGCTTTGGAAACGCCATTCACCACAATCGTGCGACTTTGTAATTCTGGAGCGGCATTCACAATATTGCAAAATTTATTTGGTTCCCATAATAAATATTCGTAGATATCATCGGTCATAATAAATATTTGCGGATGTTGTTTTAATACGTCGCCCAAGGTTTTTAATTCTTTCAAGCTATAG
>JAHZKQ010000110.1 GCA_022600315.1 Gammaproteobacteria bacterium | reverse complement strand
CTGATGGCTTTCGATATAGTTTCGCTAAATATAGACATAATTACATTCGTCTTGTTAGTTTGACATCCCGTCGCTGTAACGGCACCTAATGCTTAAAATCGCTGAAATCACTTAAAGAGTATACGGGAGTAAACTTAACAAAATCTTAACTGAGGAAAATAACTTGAATTTTTTCAGTAATAAAGGCCGTCTTTTCATGTTTATCAACATGTTCTACCTGTTATGAAGTTTTAATATCATCATCTCTCACTAACCTGCTGTATAAACTGGCTCTAAAAATAATATTCCAATTTTATGTACAGCTCGTACGCAAAATACAGATTTCCTACTATAGTTTTGGGTAATTGAGGTTATCCAAAGACGGGTAGCAAGAGAAACAATGGCAGCACAGGTAGCGTTAAGATGAAGAAGATTTTTATCTACATGATAGTCGGCCTATTCGGGCTAGTTAGCAGTATCAGTTTCGCAAAACAGTATTATGGCCAGAATCTCTGTGGCTACGAACAGTTTAAATGTGTGAAGGTTAAACGCGGGGATACCTGGACTAAGCTTTTCCCGGACAAGCGACAACGCGAGATTGTGAAACGCTTTAATCGCACTAATATTCCGCTACACTATCGTAGCTGGCTAGTGGTGCCAACCGACCTAAGTAGCACCAGCCATATGGATCTCGCACCCTTTCCAGACCAAGTCGATAGCCAAGGCAAGAAATTGGTAGTAGTCGATCTTTCACTACAAGCCTTTGCCGCTTATGACGATAAAGGTGATTTGGTACATTGGGGGCCAGTATCTGGCGGTAAAGACTGGTGCAATGATGTGGCAAGACCTTGCCGCACCGCCGTGGGTGAGTTTAAGATTTATCGCAAACAAGGCGCCAAGTGTGAATCCACTAAGTTTCCGATTGAAACCGACGGTGGCGCGCCAATGCCTTACTGCATGCACTACTATGGTGGCTTTGCGCTGCATGGCTCAACTTTACCGGGCTTTCATGCCAGCCATGGCTGCATCCGTTTATTTAGAGGTGATGCCAAATGGCTCAATGAGGAGTTTACAAAAATAGGGACTCGAATTATCGTGCGGCGTTAATTCGATTTAAAGGAGGGGCGCAGCTCAGCAAAAAGGCTTTTACCTGAGCACCCACGTTTCATCAAGCGCCAACACCCCGGCAACGGGGAGCCGACCCCGCTACTGCAATAGCAGTGGTGGGGTTTTTTATTCGTGCATTCGTTCAAATCAGGGAGAGCTTTCATTTCCCCCCAGCCTTACGCCGCAAGCGGCTAAGACTGGGCTAGGTTGGTCTTGTCTTAGGCCTTCAACCTAAGGGGTTATTTTATGTTGGGTCTTGAAGAGAGTTTGGTAACGCAGTATCCTCGCTGAATGAATTACGCAGTGAAATCCAGCAGTATCAACCCAACCCATCTTAACTGGCAGGCTAAATTGCCAGCAGATATCGCGCCCAATTTGGCTAACTGGCTTAGCGATTCAGGCTCACTGACTTTGCGACTGCAACAATTACCTGCCAGCGTTTCCCATCAATTGTTAAATGCTAATTGGCAAAGCGCCTATCCTGATGAAGCTCATCCATTGTCCATCACCAATGATCAAGCTTGGGTGCGAGAAATCACTAGGAGCATTAATAATAAAGTGAATATTTTTGGTCGCAGCCTTATCCCTAAAAAAACCTTGCAACAATGCCCTGAATTAAAACAAGCCGGCAAGATATCCATCGGCCAAATTTTATTTGCCGATAAAAATTTACGGCGTTTAGCACTTGAGTTTGCAATGCTAAGCAAACAACATCCCCTCTATCAATCCGTCTGCCAATATTTAATGACCCAACCAGATAGATTAATTGCCAGGCGCTCGGTGTTTATTTATCAGCAAAACCCTTTGCTAATTACCGAAATTTTTTTACCCGAATTTATTCACTGGACCAATGTCTAGATTACTCGCTTACCTACGCTTAATGCGCTTTGATAAACCGATTGGTATTTTATTATTATTATGGCCAAGTTTGTGGGCTTTATGGATAAGCAGCGGCGGACACCCGCCACTAAAAATACTCAGTATTTTTATTATTGGCGTGATTATAATGCGTGCGGCCGGCTGTATTATCAATGATTTTGCCGACCGACATTTTGATCGTCATGTAACACGCACTAAAAATCGGCCCTTAACCAGTGGTAAAATTAAACCGGCATTCGCCTTAGCATTATTTGTTATCTTGCTATTAATCGCTCTGTTATTGGTATTAATGTTAAATCGTTTAACCCTATATTTAGCGGTCGTCGGCGCTCTGCTTAGCATAATTTACCCTTTTACTAAACGCTTTTTTCACGCGCCGCAATTGATTTTAAGCTTAGCTTTTGCCTGGAGCATCCCCATGGCCTTTGCCGCCATATTAAATAGTGTGCCGTGGATTGCCTGGCTATTATTTGCAGCAACTGCCTGCTGGATCTTTGCTTATGACACCGAGTATGCATTGGTTGATATTGATGATGATATAAAAGTCGGCATTAAATCTACCGCAATTTTATTTGGCACGCAGGTTATTCGTGTTGTTATGTTATTACAATTACTGATGTTATCTGGATTAATCTTACTGGGTTATTATTTACGACTAGATGCTTGGTATTATTTGAGCTTACTCGTAAGCTGCGGCCTTTTCGCTTATCAACATCGCTTAATTAAAACCGCCAAACCTGAATGCTGCTTTAAAGCTTTTTTAAATAATCATTGGGTGGGCTTAGTGATTTTTGCAGGGCTGGCGTTAGCGCTAGCGTATTAATAAATAGAGTTAAAAGAAGCGCAGCAATCTTCTCTTCAGGCCAGGCTTTTTATTCCGGGCAATGGCTCGTCGAGCTCCGCTCTCCTGCGCTTAATTTGCCCTCCATAAAAACCTTGCCTGGTTTTGAAATTTGGTTTTTCTACTGTCATCCCGGACTTGATCGCACGGATGGAAAGCATTACTCGTCATCGGACGATTTTCTATTCCGTCATCCCGGACTTGATCCGGGATCCAGAAACTATTAATTATTTTCTGGATACCGTGGTCAAGCCACGGTATGACAATGCTGGCTTTATAAGGATAGGGGCTTTAATATCTTAACCAAATCGGCATTACTTGCTGAAGATAATCCATAAACTTCCACAAACCCACCCGCGCTTCTTCCACGCCAAGCGGATCAATTTTTACTTGCGGAAAAGCAATACCGACCCCAAATAAACCCGGCGCAATAATACCCGTATGTGGATCGTAATTGAGCTGATCATAACCCGGAATAAAGGGTTTTTGCCGACGCTTAAAACCGGTAGCATAAATTACTTTATCGCATTCGGGCAGATGTTGATTAATATTACTTTCATTAGAATATAAACGCATTAAATTATCCGGCAAGGTGCCATCAATATGTTCGCGCGCCCAATCGGCGGCAAAACCCTTTAAACCCGTATTATCGTATAAAATAAAATGCTCTAAAGGCAGCGCGTATTTTAAAGGCTCAAGATAAAAGTTAATGACTTGCTTTACACCCGCTTGCAATAAATTATGTAAAATTAAAATCGCTGAATGCGATGCACCAAATACCGCGACCGTATCGGTAGGCTGTGTGGCTTGTTTTAATTCGGGTGGATTTAATGCCGTTGCTAAAGGAATAATATTGGCATTAGGGTGATCTAGCTGGGTGGGCTCACTGCCAACGGCTAAAATAACTTGCTTTGCATTAATCGTTGTTTCCTCTAATGTCATCTGCCAATGATTTTGCTTTAATTGCAACTCATTAACGATCCCTTGTTCTGAATCCACCATTGATAATAACTGCTTTGTCACCCATTGCAATACTTCGGCAACAACCTGTAATTCGCAATGCGCCTCTGGTGCAAGTTGATGAAGCTTAAGATCTTTAGGGGCCTTAGAAAAATTAAAGGCGCGCACGGTTTGTAAAAACTGCAAAAAGATTTTTACTTTAGTATTACTGGAAACTTTCGACCATAAGCGTCCAAAATCACCCACAGCAAAATAAGGATCCAACCAAATAATGTCATTTGACCGCACCCCATGATCAATTAGCTGACCGACGCTAGCAATCCCGGCTGGACCTGCACCGATCACTGCCCATTGATAGTTTTTTGAGGTTGGCATGACTTGTTATCTCCTTTGCAAAATAGGGTATTATATAAGGACATTGCTAGCAAGCTTTTATATGGTTCCGGTATCTTTGGTTATGTGGCTGATATTTTCGAGACAGCATTAATATCACCAACAATTTGCTGGTCTATTTAAAGAATTGCTCTATTATAATGATAGTATTATAACCGTGGCAAATTATAATGGCATATACAACACAAATACCCGCTGGGCAGTTTAAAGCAAAATGCCTGCAATTAATGGACGAAGTGCAGCACAAACACAAGGCTTATACCATTACCAAATATGGCAAACCGGTGGCAAAGCTTGTACCGATTGATGAGGCTAAAGCCATTGATCTTTTTGGTTGCATGGCTGGAACCTGTGAAATTGTAGGCGATATTATCGCTCCAATTGACGAACCATGGAATGCTGAGCAGTGAAATATTGTTAAGTATAGCAAAAAGAAATTACTATCTGCCTGTGCAGTTTAATTTAATGGACTACGGCTCAAGAGCATCCCCATCGGGACCTTGAGAATCCGTCGCTAGCGCTGCAGCTTCTCCTGTTAATGATGATGCAGAGCATGACGATGTGACAACGGACTGCGCTGCGGAACCATTAGGCGCTTGAAATAAAGCAGAATGAAAAACAGTGCCAGCTACCGACGGTGCAGCAGAACTTGGCCGCGAAGTAAGCGGTAATAATGGCACCCCAGAATTGCTAGCGTGGCTGAATGCTATCCCAGGATTTTTATTTTTACCAAAGAGCGAATCAAGCGTAACTGTCCATCGTGGTTTTACTGTAGGTTTTGACGAGGCTGTGCCCACAAAGCGGCCATAAAAACGAAATTCGATATCAT
>JAHZKQ010000109.1 GCA_022600315.1 Gammaproteobacteria bacterium | reverse complement strand
TTGAATCCAAGTTTCTATACACCTAGCCTAACCGTGATAAGAGAATTTATCACGGTTAACTCTGGCACTCAGAATGTGATTCGATATTTATGCAACAGTGCCCGGACACCTATGAAACACACACATTTGATTTACGTGTAATTGCATCACAAAAAAGTGCTGCGCCTATACATCGCATAAGTTGGTTTCTTACTTGTATATTAGTTTTTTGGTTCAACTTATTAATATACGAATAATGACTTAATAAATTCATAACATTTTTTTTATTATACGTCTGCCATATTATTTCTTTTGACTGATCAGATAGATGATCAAGTTGGTACTTCCACTGAGTAGCATGATTGTTGTATTGCATGAACCAATCAGCAGCTTGCTCACCTCTCTGGGTGTTCGTTCTTATTTTTTTTGGGACTATGCCAGCTAAGCCTTCACGTACAAGCAGCCTTCGATTGATCTTTTTTCTACCTTTGTTAAAAACCCATTGAGGTAAATTATAACAAAATTTCTTTACAGATAATGTTGCAGTTGGATCAAGGAGTTGAACCCCGTAGTGAAGTTCAATACTATGCAATGCTATTTGCCTAGACCATTTTATTGGTGGATGTAGTAGCGATTGATGTAAATTCATTTTTTCAAAAAATGTACTTTGCGCACGACTGAATTTTCCTGTGGTTTTAGTGTTATCATTTATAAGACTAAATTGATTTCTAACTTTATTTTTAGAATATGATGATATCCCTATTAATTTTTTTTCAATTTTTAGTAATTGATCGACAATAGAATACCCTCCCCATGAAATAGATCCATTCCCATTAGTACCTACTAAAATTGTCCTGCAATTTTTTAAGCGAGCGTATTCAATGCTTGCTAATATCCAGTCAAAATTCATTATATTGCGGAGCGGCTGATCCACAACTTGAAATAAAGGTAATAATTTATTAAGTATATTGCTTGACGTATTACTTCGGTATTTATAATGCTGTATATTTCGATACTGATTTAGTATCTCTAGTACCATTGGCATCTCATGATACATCCAGCCCTCACGGTAACTAGGTCCTTCCAGCTGATTGGGGATAGCGGTAAACCCATGTAAAAGCTTATTCTTAGCTATCAACTCGCTAGCTGCAACGGATGCCACAGAAGATGAATCTAGGCCACCACTAATATGTGCACAGGCAGGAGATTCTAGCTCAAGGCAATTTTTTACTGAATCGATAAAAACATCTTTAAAAGCTTCGTAGTAGTCTTCTCGCGTCTTTATATTAAGATTTTTTTTGCAGTTACTCAACTCCCAGTAACGTTTGATCTTCATGCCATCTTTATTAATGATCATAAAATGAGCAGCAGGCAGCTTCATGATCTCATTGAAACAAGTTTGATTACCCGGCAGTGTGCTATGTGCAAAGCAATCAAACATAGTTTTATTAACAGTAAGCTTTTTAATAGATGAGCTTAAAGCTTTTATGCTATTAGAAAAGCTAAATGATATTCCATTTTTGAAGTTATAAAAGCAGCCTCTGTGCCCCCCATGATCAGTTGCTATAAACAATTCTTTGCATTTAGTGTTCCAAATAGAAAATATAAAATCGCCTTCTAAGTGTTGTACACAATCATGCCCCCACTTTAGGTAGGCATGTACAATTAATTCAATATCAGGAAGTATGTAAGGGAGCTGTAATTTAGAGCATAAATTACGACAGTTCATTAAATAAACATTGCCTGTAGCTACTATTTCAGATTGATTATGCTTATATGGCATAGGCTGCTTTTTATCGCAGGGCTTAACGAACCGCTGATTGCATTTGGTATAAAAAAACGTATCGTGATACGTATTTATGTTATCAGGTATCCATGTTTCTTCAATTAAAGAGCTAAAGCAGGCTTTCTGTTGGGAAGATGCGCCACAAAAGGAAAAATGACCTATTATTTTATTCATGAGCTGTAGCTATCTATGTTTAGTAAGATCACATACATCCACCTGGTGTAGCAATGTCTGCGCTGCACTCGCCACCATCTTGGGTGAATTTACTATCTATATATTGTAGCTCTGGCACTCTCCACTTCTGTTTCATTTTGTCACCTTATGTTAGCTATTAGCTAAAATTGTATTTTGTCATGATTATAAATAATAGTTAAGCGGCATGACTATCTCAAACTATATCATCTGCTTAATTTAATTTACAATTAAACTTCAGTTTGCGACAGAACGGCTCTGTCGCAAACTGAGGGCTGATTTGTTAACCTTGCGACCCAAGCTACGGATATGAGGACACCAAATGGCTTTGTAAAAACTGAGTACAAGTCACGGTGGTATAATAGCGCATTGCTCGTTATTTTATAAGGAAAATCAAAATGAACTGCCCACATTGCGACTCCAAATGTACATCAAAGCTTAAGTTGAAGACTAGGCTGGGCTATCTGCAGTTTCGTTGCTCAGATTGCAGCAAACAATTTAATGAACGTACCGGCACACCTTATAATTATATTGAATATCCAACAGAAGTGGTGACGCTGGCTGTCTACCTATACTATCGTTTCAGAAATAGCTTGGATAATGTTGTT
>JAHZKQ010000011.1 GCA_022600315.1 Gammaproteobacteria bacterium | reverse complement strand
CAGATCGAAAGTTAGGTGATTCGTTTTCTTCATTTGGCCAAAAACTTGCATAAATTTGTGAAGTCTGTAAGGACATATGGCCACATTTTTGACCATCAGTAGGTACAGGGGCCCAATAATGTATTGTGACTTTATTATCATCCCTCATCTTTAATCCATCCTTTATTATCAATATCGTGTCATTGAGATACTATGATAGTACACACCGTCCATAACCACCTGCTGTAAAGCTTGGTTTTTTTCCATATTCGGATTTCTCATTTGGCTCACCATATTCATTTATTCCATAAAGAGCAATATTCATTTTATCAGCACACCAACTCGAACAATTATGTCCTTTTTCAGCCTTAGAGAATAATGAGTCTAACCCAACTGACTGATAAGGCAAATACTGACCCTCACCACGTTTTGCAGCTTCAGTTTTTTGTTGATCGCGCTTAATTGACTGGATCATTTGCTTGGCTTTTTCTGCTTCAACTAATTTACAATAACTTTGTTGATAGTTATAAGTTCTATTTGGATCATAGTCAGTTTTTTCATCGACTAGTATTTTGTGAATAATACCCTTTATATTTATTCTTTGCTGGAAGCTACCTTCTTTTTCATCTTGCTCAACTGGAATTGCACCTATGCTGTAATACCCAATAAATAATTGGACTGAATTTAAGCTTGGTCCAACTTTCTTTATACCTTCAACTAAAATCGCATTGTGTCCATCAAATAATTGACTCTGAGGGTCAGTTGCTTTTCCTGTATTAACAATCGAAACAACCCAATAATCTTCGTCAAAAGTAAGCTCTGTATCTAAGCGACTTTGTCTTCCCATGACATACCTCCTTAATAAATTCTATTTTCCCACCAACCAATAACAAAGAAGAGGCAGCTTTCAAGTGTTTTTGGTCTTCATTTCGAGAATTTACCTCAAAAATCTTTGATTAGGATTCTTTGCAAAATTTTAGTACAAGGGTTTTTAGAGCAACAACATTTTGTAGTCGTATGATAATCCCCCTTACTATAATTTTGATTTTTTTCCAACCTCAACATTCAAAACACTTTAAAATTTTGAATAAAAGATAGCATTAATATTACAAGTTCAACAATTAGTATATATCATAGGATTTATATTTTTTAAAGTAATTTAATTTTTCCTTAAGGAAACTTAAATTTTTACTTCTGATAAGAAAAAGCGTTATTTTTCTAGGAAATGGTCATGTAAGTTTAGTGGGTAGATGTTCTGTCATAGCAATTTAAAAACTCGATGCGGCTGAGTGCTTTGTGTCATGACCTATTTTCACCGCCCCTTGTTGCATCGCAGGGGATTTGGGCGCAGGTACCGACACAGCGGCATTGTGCTGCGTTTGCCTTTCGCCGGCTTCTAAAATTGATGAGAGCCGATTCGAGAGTAACGTTTGCCGCGCTTTGACAAACAGTAAAATATTTTCAATATCGCGTTGTAATTGCTGGGTGGTGTCTTGAATCGCTTTTTGCGCGGCTTTATTGCTGTAAATCGCCGGAACACGACGGCCCGATTGCAAAATCCGAATGGCCAGTCGTGCTTTATTGATGACTTTCATGGCCGCGATATTCTGCGCCAACTTACCGACAATAATGCGTTGTATGACACGCGGCTGTTTTTGAATACTATGAATCATTTCAGCCGATAAGGCCATGCTTTGGGGTGAGACCGCTTGCAAGTTTTTAACGCTGAGCGGTGCATTACCCAAAACCAGTTTATTTAATTTCGGCGTAAGCTGTTTGGTTTGATAATCAATATCGGCATATAAGCCCACACCGGCTTGGGAACTTTTGAGACCGCCATTATACGTGGTAATAGTCTGATCGCCGACCCCATTCACGATCCAATCGGCGGCGGCTTTAGCGCTTGGAAATACTTTTTTTAATTCAGGCGACGAATGATTTTCGCGATGATTTGTGTGTTCACGGGTGTGGCTCATCACCGCAAAACCCGCTTTAGCCGTATCATGAATCACATGAATCGGCGGTTGATGCAGGCCACCAGCGTGACGAGTGGGCATCCCTTCACTCACGGGTGCGGCTGAATTCACCCACGGCACACCGCTTCTCCCCGCATCGTGCGAGACGTGGTAGCGCGCTTGCGTGATATCCCCTTGACCGGATAACTCAGCCGTACCGATTTCCTGTTGCCAATGATCCCCCAAGGAAATTTGGCCCCAATGGGCATACGGGTTTTGACCGGCGGCAATTTCCGATTGCATGGTTTCGCACGATTTAGTCGATACGGCAATATCCGCTTGGGCACCCACCATCGCATTGGTGAGTAAATTATATAAATTGAGATCGGCCCGCGATAAGAGATACAACGGCAGTTCCGTAATCGCCGCCGTGACACTATTCAAGACTTGGCGTTCCACGGCTAAGGCACTGTGCTGAATTTCATTCAAGGAAGTTTTAATTGAAAACACCGGATTAAAACTCCCACAATCAAATCCCAAACCCACATTGGCTTCGACCCGTAAAGGAATCACATTGTAAAGCTCCCATTATTAGGACAACTCAAAAGTAGAGTTTAATTTTTCAATGTTTGCCCTTTTATGAGCAAACCCCACAGGAGTTAAACCACCTAATGACTGATGGGGTCGCTCCAAATTGTATATATTTAACCACTGCTGAGTCAGCAACTTAACTTCACGCAGTGAATTAAATAAATGGATATCTAAAATATCTTGTCGATAGGTTCGATTAAACCGCTCAATAAAACCAT
>JAHZKQ010000108.1 GCA_022600315.1 Gammaproteobacteria bacterium | reverse complement strand
TTAAAAACCGTGTTTGATCCAGAAATCCCGATTAATATTGTGGATTTAGGCTTAGTCTATAAATGCGATATTTTAGCACTGGAGGAAAACGACAAAGCCTATCAAGTGTATATCGTAATGACTTTAACGGCGCCCGGTTGTGGCATGGGCCCGGTGATTGTCGAAGATGCGAAAAGCCGGGTATTGATGATTCCCGAAGTTAGCGAAGTGGAAATTGAACTCGTCTTCGACCCCCCCTGGGATCGCAGCATGATGTCCGAAGCCGCGCAGTTGGAGCTAGGGATGTTTTGGTAGACTGGAAGTTATTCCGATTTTTCGCGATAGATCGCCACAATATGTCCAATCTTATCGATTAATTCAGCGCGGTGTTTTTCACAAATGGCAGTAATCATTTGCTCGCGCGCCGCACGATCTTCAGCATTCACGCGAATTTTTATCAGCTCATGGGCATTCAAGGCTTCATCGATTGCGGCATGTACGCTATCGCCTAAACCCTGATTACCAATAATCACCACCGGCTTTAATTTGTGAAGACGGCGCTTGAGCGGTAGAATCTGATCTTTGTTCATAGTTGTCATCTCAATAAATGTGTTTGGCATCATCGCCCAAATTCATCAAAACTTCAATCGCCTCAACTTGAGTAGACGCCATTTTTGGACCATACTTCGAAAATGGCGTACAAAATCGGAGTATGGTCCAAAAATGACGTATACAACTCGGCACTTACAGCTCACTCAAAATTTAAGCTATCTTTATGCTAGCAAACAATAAATCATCCGCTCCAAAACTCAAAGCCCACCAGGTTTTGCTGTTGCTTAAAAGCTTGCGCCGCCAACTGGCTTGGCTGTTGGCGGGTGGTTTGTTATTGGTATTTATAGTGGGTGCCGGACAATTAAGTCGAACAGCCCAATTGGCATTGTTAATTTGTTATGCTTTATTTGCTGCCGTATGGATTATCTGGCGAGTGCATCGCTTAAAACATTATTGGCAGCAGCAACAATCTCGAGAGTCATCCTATGAGTAATAAAAACTGGATGCGTGAGCATCAGGCGGATCCCTATGTGAAGCGGGCTCAGCAAGAAGGGCAGCGTTCGCGTGCGGTGTATAAGCTGCTGGAGATTAACGATAAAGACAAGCTCTTTAAATCCGGCATGACAGTGGTCGATTTAGGTGCAGCTCCTGGCGGCTGGTCGGTGGTGGCGCGAGAGCTTGTGGGGCAAAAGGGTAAGGTGATTGCTTTGGACCGGTTGGAGATGGAGCCGATTACTGGGGTAGATTTTATTCAAGGTGATTTTACCGATGATGAAGTGCTTGATCAGCTGCTGCAAGTCCTTGAGAATAAAAGGGTAGACCTTGTAATTTCGGATATGGCCCCCAATATATCTGGTATGAAGAGTATCGATCAGCCGCGGGTCATGTATTTGGCTGAGCTTGCCTGGGATTTGGCCGCGCGGGTTCTTAAGCCGGGTGGCGCCTTTCTGGTGAAAGTGTTTCAAGGTGAGGGTATTGATGCTTATAGTCGGCTTTTGAAGCCGTGCTTTGAGACGCTGAAGTTTCGTAAGCCTAAGGCCTCAAAGCCAAAATCAAGAGAAATCTATCTAATAGGAATTGGATTTAAGGTATAATCAAAGATCAGGGTTGGGCGGCTGCGGAGCATTTAGTGATTTCCCCAGTCATTAGCAATATCCCCTAGAACGAGGGTAGTACATTGAATAGCATGGTGAAGAATCTATTAATCTGGCTGGTGATTGCGGTCATCTTGATTACCGTTTGGAGTAGCCTCGGCCCACGTCAAGGTAGCGTGAATCATTATACCTATACGCAGTTTGTGCAAGCTGCTAAGAAGGATGAGATATCCAGTGTTACGATTCAAGACAATAATCGTATTCATGGTAAAACCAAAAGCGGCCAAGCATTTTCAACTTACATGCCGATGGAAGATCAATCTCTTTTGCCTTTTTTAATCAAAAAAAATGTCAATGTTAAAGGCGAGCCACCAAAACAAAATCTATTTTTACATATTTTAATTAGCTGGGCGCCATTTTTATTATTAATTGCGGTGTGGATTTTCTTTATGCGTCAAATGCAAGGTGGTGGCGGTAAAGGTGGGCCGATGGCATTTGGTCGCAGTAAGGCGCGGCTTTTAGGTGAAGATCAAGTGCGGGTGACGTTCGCCGATGTGGCCGGTGTTGAAGAAGCCAAAGAAGAAGTTAGTGAGCTTGTTGAGTTTTTACGTGACCCCGGAAAGTTTCAGCGTTTGGGCGGTAAAATGCCTTGCGGGGTTTTATTGGTAGGCTCGCCCGGTACCGGTAAAACTTTATTAGCAAAAGCGGTGGCCGGTGAAGCTAAGGTACCATTTTTCACAATTTCCGGTTCAGATTTTGTGGAAATGTTTGTTGGTGTGGGTGCATCACGAGTGCGTGATATGTTTGAGCAAGCTAAAAAACGTGCACCATGTATTATTTTTATCGACGAAATTGATGCCGTTGGGCGTCATCGTGGTGCTGGTTTAGGCGGCGGACACGATGAACGTGAGCAAACCTTAAATCAATTATTGGTTGAGATGGATGGTTTTGAAGGCAAGGAAGGTGTGATTGTTATTGCGGCGACTAACCGTCCTGATGTGTTAGATCCCGCACTATTACGCCCGGGACGTTTTGATCGCCAGGTTGTGGTGCCATTGCCAGATATTCAAGGTCGTGAACAAATTCTTGAGGTGCATATGGCGAAAGTGCCTTGCGCCGATGATGTGCGCCCCGTTGTGATTGCACGTGGTACACCGGGATTTTCAGGCGCGGATTTGGCGAACTTAGTTAATGAAGCGGCATTGTTTGCCGCACGAGTCAATAAACATTTAGTCGGCATGCATGAATTCGAACAAGCCAAAGACAAAATTATGATGGGCGCTGAACGTCGCTCAATGGTGATGAATGACAGTGAAAAACGTTTGACGGCATATCATGAAGCTGGACACGCGATGGTGGGCTTGCACGTTGAAGACCATGATCCGGTTTATAAAGTCACTATTATTCCGCGTGGTCGCGCGTTAGGTGTCACTATGTTTCTACCGGAGCAAGACCGCTACAGTTATAGTAAATTGCGTTTGCAAAGTCAGTTAGCAAGTTTATTTGGTGGGCGTATTGCTGAAGAAATGATTTTTGGTCCGCAACATGTGACCACTGGTGCGTCGAACGATATTGAGCGCGCCACTGAAATTGCCCGCAATATGGTAACCAAATGGGGTTTATCAGATCGTTTAGGCCCATTAACTTACGGTGAAGAGCAAGGTGAAGTTTTTCTCGGTCGCAGCATGCAGCAACGGCGTGAAGTTTCCGATAGTACCAGCAATGTAATTGATGAAGAAGTGCGGCGCATTATTGATGAAGCTTACAATACTGCTAAAAAAGTTTTAGAGGATAATAAAGCTAAATTACATTCTATGGCAGAAGCTTTAATTAAATACGAAACCATCGGTGAAGAGCAGATTAAACAAATCATGAACGGCGAAGATCCGGATCCACCGGAAGGTTGGGTGGACGATAACGATTCGCCAAAAGGTGGTAATGATAAGAAATCAAAACCGGAATCAGCAGCTCCAAAAGATTCAACGCCGCCTGATGCGCATGAATTATCGCAAACTTAGGGTTTTTGTATAATTCAGTGTTTTTTTAGTTAAAGGCTAGAATATTATGCAGGGTTTTAATCTCTGGATCCCGCGATCAAGTCGCGGGATGACAGCAGGAGGGCGGAGCGCAACGAGTTATTGCTAGAAGTAATATTCTAGCCTGTTAATTGGATAATTTGTCTAAAAAAAATAAATCTATGTCTTTTGCATTCACATTAAATATTAAAAACAAATTCATTGAATTTAAAAAACCGGCGATTATGGGAGTTATTAATCGCTCTCCAGAATCTTTTTTTAATCCAGCGAATACACTTGATGTTGCCTTGAAACAAATTGAAGTCATGGTAAAGGATGGTGCGAATATTATTGATGTCGGTGGTGAGGCAACCAGTCCACAGGTAAATTTAGCTGCTGGACCCTTATTGGATGAAGAAATTAATCGTGTGGTTAGTACAGTTGCGGCGATTAAAAAACATTTTGATATATTAGTTTCAGTGGATACTAGCAAGCCACAGGTGATGCAGGCGGCAGTCAATGCCGGTGCAGATATTATTAACGATCAACGTGCCTTGCAATTACCGGGTGCATTAGAGATGGCAGCAAAATTAAATGTCCCGGTTTGTTTAATGCATTTTCCAAGCGAACGTCAGCCAGGAGAAACCAGTCCAGAAGTTTTATTGCAGCAAGTGTTAGCTGATTTAACTGGATTTGTAAAAAGGGCACAAACGGCGGGCTTAAATCGTCAGCAACTGATTATCGACCTGGGCTTTGGTCAAGGCCATTATGGTAAAAACTGTTCCGAAAACTTTTATTTATTGAAAAAGTTGCCAGCATTTGCTGCGCTTGATTTGCCCATTTTGGTTGGCTGGTCGCGTAAGTCTA
>JAHZKQ010000107.1 GCA_022600315.1 Gammaproteobacteria bacterium | reverse complement strand
ATACAATAACACCAACTATCAAGTGGAGTTGAATAAGAAAAAGTATTTTGTCAAGATATCAAATCCGAATAGTCAACTCGTTGGCTCGTCAATTCAACATGAGTTCGAATCTTTAAAATTGGTTGAACCATTTCAGATTGCACCGAAAGTGCTCCATTTTGATAAAAATCGACAAATTTTGATCACTGAGTTTTTAGACAAGGCTTTCACAGGTTTTTGTTCTATAGACGAATATGTACAATTGATGCAGAAATTACACGCATTAAATATTAGCCTGCCCAGAAACTTCTGCCCCATTCAAACCTTAAAAAAATATGAAGAAAATGCGTGTAGACTAGGTGTTGTGCTTCCTAAAGCATTGACTGAGTTATTACTGCCAAAAATTTACTCTTGGAGTGTATCAACGCTTCTTCAAAAGAAAACTCCTTGCCACCTAGATCCTCAATTTGAAAATGTCCGGCGACATAATCAGCATCTTTTTTTGGTAGATTGGGAATTTGCGGCTATGAGCGATCCAATTTTCGACTTAGCAAGTATGAGCGCTTCTGAAGAGTTGAGTTCTGAAGAAATGCTAAAGGTATTGAAGGCCTATCTGCTTAAAGACCCGGAAGAAATGGAGTGGAATCGATTTCTCCGACTTCGGGTTATTGCGGATGTACGGATGTGCCTGTTTTGCTACATTTCAAGTGGAGTTAAAGCGTCTCAGAGCTCTGTATATATCGATTTTGCAAAAGTATTTTTATCGAGTGCAATATCAATAAACATCGAGTAGTAGACGTCTTGATTTGCGCAAATCTTTGACACAGTCGTGATTGCCGAGGATTGTGGCAAGCGTCTCCAACACATCTTTGGCCATGCGCTTTGCATCACCGCAGATGTAAAAAATAGCTCCGTTATCCACCCACTCACGTACGCGGGTCTGATTTTCTAACAATCTGTGCTGCACGTAGATTTTTTCTTCCTGGTCGCGTGAAAAAGCAGTATCTAAAATCAACTGGCCATTTGCTTCAAGCGCTTTGAACTCATCTTCGTAGTAAAAATCGCAAGCTGCTTGCCGCTCACCAAATATTAACCAGTTGTCTCCGGCTTGATGCTGATGCTGATTCTGATGGTGATGTGATCCTTCATGCCATTTGCAATGCCATCACGTCCCTGATAGGTGTTCCCATTTTGGGAGACGTGGCTCCGAAGATGTGCCAGCAAGGGATCACAGACAGTCGAGAGTATCTCAAGGAAGCACTGAAAACACTGGGCGATAACCAGATTACGCATGTTGCCGTCAGCGTTGAAGCAAAACGTCCTCGTTTGGAAAAACACATTCCCACCATTCGCAAAAACGTAGCAGATTTGCTGGGCTTACAAGTGTCCCAAGTGGGCATGAATTGAACAACAATCCCATCCCAAAGCTTAGCGCCTTTGATCCCGGCCATGAATGACTGGGTTTTTCGGCGCTATGGTGATAAAACCTCTCAATCTGACCAATTGTAGGGGCAGTGCTAAAATCGCATTCAGAAAAGGCGTCTTAAGCAGAATTGATATGAATAATCAATCCCTTTCCTTTCTCAAGTGTATGCTGAGCTTCGCATATTGAAGCTTTTTTCAGAGTATTATCAACAATACATTCATATTTGTGTACTTCGCCGTCCATGTATTGAATATACTCTGAGAACTGCCCAATCGTCATAGTTTATGCTCCGTCGTATCGGTCAAGTTTAGGGGGTGAGAAAGAATGGATGAGGTGTGCGAGTTCTAGACACATACCATTGCAATCCTCCAATATAGACTGAATCGATTGAGGTGTCTCGACACCAGTAGGCGTTTGTAAATGATTGATCGCAGATAAAACAGCATTCACCCTATCAAGAAGGGCTTGAGCGGACTCAGATGAGGCGCTATCTACTACGCCATCGAAATCATTAGTAATTTGATTGTAGGATGTTGTTATCTCATTTAATGTCATCATAGTTGTCATTTTAATAAAATGTTAATTAATTAAAATTAGCAATAGGGTGTTCTCTGTGGGTGCTTTTTCCATGGCCTGCCGATGAATTTGGATAGCAGCAGGAATATCACTAAGGTATTCGCGGTAGGGGGCAAAGGTCATGTTTAGGCTCCGATATATTGTTTAAAGTGTGAAAGCGCATGCGAAGGTGAAGACGCATGTATATAGTAGGAGAGCGATTGCCTCAATGTGTTGCAATTATTCGATAGCGCTTCTGCTCTGCCTGCTAGGTTTGTGTCAACGGGGCGAGGCAAGGCATTTGTGAGCTGCCATAACGTGGTTACGCTATTTAATAGGTCTTCGAGTATCGAATAAGATGCTTCATTTGATAATTCATTTATTGCTGAATTAACAATTGAGTTATATCGGATTGTAAATCCATTTAGTATAGTTGGCGTCATAATAATTAAGATTATATTAAATATCATAATTATTGTATAGATATAAACATTATTATATTTTCGATGTTTGTCGTTAGTTGTTTGAAATTAAGCATTTAGCATATTTTTGGATAAATTAACATTTCAAATGCAGATTTGCTCAGTAGAGAGTTAAACATATGATAAACAGATGGTTGTAAAAGAAGCTGAGCACT
>JAHZKQ010000106.1 GCA_022600315.1 Gammaproteobacteria bacterium | reverse complement strand
TACGCAAAACCTGTTAATTCAAGACTTGACCCCATAAACAAAATGGGCCCACTAGGATTTGAACCTAGGACCTGTCGATTATGAGTCGATCGCTCTAACCAACTGAGCTATGGGCCCGTAAACCAATCCGAGATTATTTTATATTTTGGCCAGAGCGTCAAGC
This sequence comes from Gammaproteobacteria bacterium, assembly GCA_022600315.1. Taxonomy (GTDB): domain Bacteria; phylum Pseudomonadota; class Gammaproteobacteria; order Coxiellales; family Coxiellaceae; genus JAHZKQ01. Next base: position 4,776 of record JAHZKQ010000106.1, on the reverse strand, counting down.
ACTGACTTAAAGACGCTGTCCCAGTCCATCAGATTGGGTTGGCGGAATAGCTTGAAGCTTGGGTACCACGGCGTGGTTTGGCCTTTGAGTTGCCAGCGCCAGTCTGGCACATAAGGCAATAATAGCCATACGGGCTTGTTCATTAAACCAGCTAAATGAGCGACGGCACTGTCTACGGTAATCACCAAATCTAGTTGCTTAATCACGCCAGCCAATTCAGAGTAATCATTAAGCTTTGGTAATTGCACCAGTCGCGGCTCAGCTGATTTTAGCGACTTTGGATTTGAATTCAAATCCGCTGGCAAATGATAAAATTTTGCCTCGAAGTTTTTAATTAAATCTGAAAAATAGTGAAAGTCCGCAGATTGGAATAAATCATTTAAGAGCTTTGAAGTGTTCTGTGAATTAACACCTATCTTTAACTGCTTCACCTTATTAAAATAAGGTTCTAACTCAGCTGTTAATTTTGCTGACTTTATTTTTTCTGTTGGCGGAAAAATATCAGATAACGTAGCATTAAATTCTTTTGCTAAACTTAATAATGGCACATAATAATCAAAATCAGGTAGTGATTCTCTGGCGGATAATAAGTCAATTTTTTTAACACCCTTTAATAGCGTTAACATTTTTGGTTTTGCCAGAAAAGTGATTTTAGCACCTCGCTTGACTAATAAATCAAGATAACGTAGCGCCATTAAATTATCGCCGTCATTTTGCTCATGCACCACAATAATATGTTTGCCTTTAGCTGACATACCGCTATGCCAACGTGCCGCGTGTTTAAAACGCGGATCCAAAGTTTGCATTGGCAAATCCAATCGCCACTCATAATAATCCCAAGCCTGTTGCCATTTGCCCTGCAACAATAAACATTCTGCTAAATTATAATTTGCTAAGGCATAACAAGCATCAAGTTTAAGCGCCCTGTTAAAATATTCAATTGCCTTTTGCAAACAGTCTTTGCGAGTTAATGCAGCCCCAAGATGGGTTAATGTTAGCAGCACATTAGGCTTTAAAGCTAAGGCTTTTTCATAGTATTGGCAAGACTGATCAAGCTTACCCTGCTTATAATAAATTAAGCCTAAATTGTTTAAAGCACCAAGATGCTTAGGATTGAGCTTTAATACTCGTTGATAATATTCAGCGGCTGTTGCATAATTTCCAGTGCGGTCAAAAATTAAAGCTAAATTATAAAGACTGCGAATAAAATTAGGCTGGCATTTTAATGCTGCATGATAATAATTTATCGCTGCTTTATAATCACCAAATTTACCATAAGCCACAGCAATATTGTGCAAAGCATTAATATTATCCGGCTGTTTTTTCAGAGCACGCTTATAGCAACGCACCGCTTCATTAATTTGACCTTGACTCACCAACACCGCACCAAGATTAATCATCGCATCAATATGATTAGGATCTAATTGCAATACTCGCTGAAAACAGTCAAACGCGTCGGCATATCTTTTCTGCCGAACTAAAGTCACACCCAAATTATACCAGCTGGTGATGTTTTTCGGTTGCAATTTTAAAGCACGCTTTAAACTTTGCGTGGCACGTACCACCTCACCCAATGCCATTTGCGCCAAGCCTAAATTATTCCAACTAATTAAATCATCCGGCTGGAACTTTAAGACTTGCTGCAAACTTTTCACCGCGCCCACATAGTTATGCTGGTGAAAATAAGTCGCTGCCAAAGCTTTCCAAGCAGCAACATGGCTCGGCATTGCCTTAATGATTTGCTGATAAGATTCGATGGCGGCCTCAAAATCGTGCTGACTAGCAAATAACTTACCCAACTCAAGCAAACATTCTGGCTCTTCGGGGTGCTGTTTAACCGCCTGTTGCAGCACAGAAATTGCTGCCGCAGTGTTTCCCTGCTCACGTCTTTCTGCAGCATACTTCAAGCTCTGTACTACACCTCTATCCATTTTAACACCCAAAATTTCTGTCAATCCAATCAGTTACCCAGATCCGGCATAAGCTGTGTTGTCTGTCTCATTAATATAGCAAGCAACTAGCGACTTTGCCGAGCACCACCGAATTTTAGAAATAGCACCCCAAACAGGGTTGCCAAAATGGAACCAAACAATACCGCTTGACGCGAGACCTCCTCAAAAGGTGTTTGTACAAAGGCCAGCGTGGCAATAAACAAACTCATGGTAAAACCAATCCCGGTGAGAAAAAATAAACCGATTAATTGATACCAATTAGAATAACGTGGTAATCGTGTCCAACCACATTTAATCGCAAGATACGCCAAACTAAAGGCACCTAAGGATTTTCCTAGAAACAAGCCTAAAACAATCGCAATAAAAATACTATTATGAAACGCCGACCAACTAAAATGGGCAAAGGAGATACCGCCATTTAAAAACACAAATAATGGTAAAATGCCAAATGCTACCCAAGGATGCAAAGATTTTTCTAGCGCTACCAATGGCGACAAACCAGCCGTATCTTTAACCCGGTAAGGAACGGTTAAACCAATCGCCACCCCTGCTAAAGTCGCATGAATTCCAGAGCGTAATACCAAGGCCCACATAATCACGCCAATTAACATATAAGGCGCTAAACGCCTTACTCCAGATAAGTTTAAAATCACTAATATACTAATACATAGCCCCGATAAGGCTAACGATAATAATGATAAATCATGTGAATAAAATATCGCGATAATAACCACCGCTAAAATATCATCAACAATTGAAAGCGCTACCAAGGTAGCTTTTAAACTCGCCGGCACATTTTTACCTAATAGCGCAATAATACTCAAAGCAAAGGCAATATGGGTAGTGGTGGCAATCGGCCAGCCGCGCATTTTGGCCGCATCTGCATGGTTAAATGCGATATAAATAATGCAGGGAAAAATAATCCCGCCAATCGCGCCTAACACCGGTAAGATTAATTGATTTGGCCGGGATAATTCGCCCGCCAAAATTTCACGTTTAATCTCCAAGGCCAATAACATAAAAAAGATGGCCATCAAGCCTTCATTCACCCAAAGCAACAAGGGCTTTTTCGCTACAAACGCACCGAGCCCAATCTGCAACGGCAAATCCAAGAAATGATCATAGGCCGGCCTTAAAGCCGTGTTGGCAAATAATAGCGCTACCACTAAAACCGCGACTAGCAATAATCCACTGAATGTCTCAAGACTAATAAAGCGCTGCATTGAACGTTGAGAAGACATCACCACTCCTTGTTAAAATAACCGTTTTAAGGTTAAAAAATAACCATAAAAACCAGTAAATACCGGGCTGTTCGACTTGTAAGCAATCGAATCTTTACTATATTACTGGTAGAAGGCGCCTGGGACAATGTCTCTAGCAAGGACCAATCAATAGTAGGATAAAAGCAATGGAACTCGATATGCATACTCAAGCTAACAACGATAAATTCACCATTAGTGGTGTGATTGGTGGCGCCTGGCATAAGCTTAAAGGCAGCAAGGGAATCATCTGGGGAACGGCAGCATTAATGCTCCTAATTGCGATAGGCTTTGGGATTGTCGGCGGAATCTTTAGCGGCATTGCAGCTTATCTACATAATCATGCCCTAGTCTTTATCGCTGATATCATCCAACTACTACTAAATGGCGCCATGGCAGTATTTTTTATTGGCGTACTGATCGTTGCCATTAATAAAGCGCGTCAACAAGCCGTTACCGTGCACTCTGCCTTTATGCACTTAAAGCGTTTTTGGGCCACCTATTTTACCTGGATCGTGCTGATGCTGATTGCCATGCTAATTTATGCCTTTGGCATTGCCGGTTACGCCTTTGGGTTATGGGCTTCAGGAAATTTTGAGGTCATTGCCCAAGCACTGGCAAACAAAAGTTTTGTTGGTGTGCAAATCGGCTCAGGATTTTTTGTTTTCTCCGGTTTATATTTTTTGGGCTTTATCGCTGTGATGTATTTTATTATGTCATTTTTACGTTTTAGCTTGCCACTTGTGTACGATAAACAATTATCAACTTTTAATGCAATTGGCCGCTCAGTTAAAATGGCTGCACCCCACTGGTTTAGAAATTTTATTTTAACCTTCGTGGTGAATTTTATTGTTGCCATCATTATTATTGCACCGGTATTAATTACTGGATTAATGCACAGCGGGTTATTATTATTTGTCGGCATTGTTGCCAGCATTTTAATCGTGGTCTGGGCCCTACCCTATGTTTTTCTACTCTACGGCGAAGCCTATCAACAACTCGATAAACTTTATGAAAAACGTCATGCGATGATTGAATCGCGGGATGACGAATAATACTTTCCAATTGTCATACCGTGGCTTGACCACGGTATCCAGGGGATAATAGTTCTGGATCCCGGATCAAGTCCGGGATGACAAAATAGAAAGTCACCCGACGACGAAATAGAAAGTCGCCCAATGACGAAATAGAAAGTCGCGGAATAACATAACGCCCTTAACTGTACGTTACAGTCATCAACAACAGTTACGCTGCATATTTTTCTTAAATTTAATACTTTTTTAAGGTTATTTTGCTAGAATATTCGTATGTAAACGGAAATCTAGCTAATAATAATGCATGGATGCCTCATTACAAAAAGAGGCAACAATCATGAGAAATAACGATAAAAAGCACGGCCATGCAATCAAAGACAATGATAGAAATACCTTTGCAATAAAAGAAAAAACTCCAGAAGATCTAGCTCGAGAAGCTATACAAGATTTAGTCGCTGATGGAGATCAGCAAATCCAAAGAAACGGGCCGCCAGGCTTACTAACTAGGCTCGGCAGAAGCGCAGGCTTTAG